>JAMFRX010000050.1 GCA_026224995.1 Puia dinghuensis | reverse complement strand
TGCCGGAACGAGGTGGCGGCGGTGTCGGTGTTGTTGCGTTTGAAATCGAGGAGGCCCTGGTAGTAACCCGCTTCGAAGGAGCCTGGCGGGTAGTAGGTCAGGGCGGAGTCCAGGCTTCCATTGCCTTTTTGGTCATAGGACATGGAGTGGTGGGCGCCGTCGAAATCATAATTCGCCAGGTCATAATAATAGCGGCCCAGCAGGGTGAAGTAGATGGCTTTAAGGGAATCGGGCTCCTGGCGGATATCGGTGACCTGCAGGGAATCATAGGTTTCCCGGAACAAGCCGGAGGACAGCAGGATAAAACAGAGTTGGAGCCGGGCTTCGGTGATCAGGTGACGGTCGCCGAGGCGGTAGGCGATCTCCTGGAGCTTGCCGGCATATTGGTAAGCCGAATCGTAAATGAAGATGCGGTATTCATTATACAGCCGTTCGTAGTCTGTGAAGAGGGCGGCCTGGTCGGGCGTCGTTGCCGGCGGAAGGGCGGAGCGCAAGCTGTCGATCTTCCGTGTTTTGGCCGAGTCATAGTCCGGCGCCTTGCCGATGGCAAGCGTGAGTTCGTGCAGCAAGCTGTCGGTAGGCTGTTGCGCTCTTGCAGCGAGGGCGATCGTCAGCAGCAGAACCGAAAATAACCGCTTCATGGCCGCAAGATAAACATTAATATTAAAAGGCCGTCCCGGGGGACCAGGCTGGTTGTCTGCCAGCCGGCGAGCGGGCGACGCAGGTCCAACGGCCGGATGATGGCCGGCGCGCAACGGTGAATTAGGCTTTCTTTAACTGACGGGCGCTGGGCATCCGGATTATTTTTTCCTAGTTTGGGCCTTTCGGTGCAACATCCGGGGGTAAGTGTACGTCCTACTAATGCCAATGACCAGCACTATGACGAAAGAGCATCTACCGAAGGTCGCGAAAGCAGACCGGAACGGAATGGCGGCGGAAGAATCCGGCCGCTATTTCGGGGCTGAACGCTTTGAGGTCGACAAGCAGACCTGGAAGGATATCGATCTGTTCGACCAGGGCAGGCGGGGCGCGGTCTTTGCGCTTTTCAATAAGGTGAAGACGACAGGCGGTGGGGACGCGTTGGAGCGCATGCTCAAGAACCCATCCAATCAACGGCCCGTACTGGAAGCCCGGCGGGATACGATCCGTTTCTTCTGGACAAGACCATCGATCTGGAGATAGGCCGGGAACAGATGGCGCGGGTAGAGCACTATTTGAGCTGCTATATTGCCCTTTTCCCTGGCAACTGGTTGGCGGCATCGGTCTATAGCGTCCGCAATCAGCTGAAGCAGACTCCACATTATTTTACCATAACCAATGGCGTAAAGTCAACGGTAAGCCTGCTGCGTCATTTATTCGAGCAGGTGGCCGTCTGGCAGACGGGCGATTGTCCGGCGGTGTTAGCTGAATCGTTACGGGGCTTGCCGGAGCTCATTACGGACGTGAGGGTCAGGAAGGTAGTGATGAGCCCCTCGGGCCCTTTGCGGCGAATGGACCTGGCCCGTTGCGATCACTTCTTCCGGCAGGGTGGGAAGGTCGCCCTCCGGCAGCTGCTAGACCTGGTGTATGAGTGGGATGCCTATCAGGCGGTAGCGTTGGCCGCCCAGCAATATGGGCTTTCTTTTCCGCAGTATAGCACCCACCATGAGCCGGGAGTAAAGGCGGAGGGGTTGTTCCATCCCCTGGTGAACAATGCCGTGCCCAATGATTATGAGATGGGAGCGGTTGCCAATCTGTGTTTTATCAGCGGAGCCAATATGGCGGGCAAGTCGACCTTCCTGAAATCCTTTGGGCTGGCCCTGTACCTGTCGCACGTTGGATTTCCAGTGCCGGCGCGGTCTTTCGAGACGGCGATCTTCAACGGCCTGATCACCACCATTAACCTGGCGGACAGCGTCAGTCAGGGCTACAGTCATTTTTATGC
>JAMFRX010000377.1 GCA_026224995.1 Puia dinghuensis | reverse complement strand
TTGTTGATGACGATGTTGAGCCCGGGATGCTTGCTGTAAAGCTCCTTCACCAGCTTGTCGACATCGCCCGCGTCGGCTATATCGCTCACGATGGCCGTGGTGTTCTCTAATTTTGCAGCCGCCTGCTGCAGCCGCTGTTCGTTACGGCCCGTGATGATAACTTTATTTTCTTTGCTGAGCAGCCTGGCGATCTCAAAACCGATGCCGGCGCTCCCGCCGATGATCAGTATGGTGTTGTTTGACGTTTGCATTTTTGATTTGTTTATAATATACCGATTGGTATATTTTTAAGTAAAAAAAATTGAATGTTTTCTACAGCTCGTGGATGAGGTTCCGGATAGACTCGATCACGGCCTTCCCATTGGCAGGATCGCCGGTGGCTCGCGAAACAAAGATCATCCCCTCCAGCAGCGCGATCATGGTGATCGCGGTCCGCGCCGGATCGGTCGTCTTTTTAAATTCTTTGATCGCCTTGCCAGCTTCTATCAAGTCCACCAGGCGCTCCTTCCATTTGACTACCGCTTCGCCCGCCAGGGCCCGGAGCCGGGGATGCGTATCGTCCGCCTCGATGGTCGTGTTCAGCAACGGACAGCCGCCATGCTGCAACGGGTATTTCCTGGGATTGCTATAGACCTCCACGTAAACCAGCAGCTTATCCCTATACGATGGGAACTGCGCCATCTCATTCGAAATGGCCTCGCGTACCATCTTGTGATTGTATTCAAAGCAGGCCAGGGCTACCTCGTCCTTGTCGGCGAAATTACCATAGATGCTTCCCTTGGTTAAGCCAGTGCTCTCGGTCATGTCGGAAAGACTGGTTCCGGCATAGCCCTTCGTATTGAAGATGGGCGCCGCCTTCTCGATAATGAATTGTCTTGTCCGTTCTGCCTTGTTCATGCGGTAAAATTATACCATTCGGTATTATTTTCCAAATTTAAATTTGCTACCTTCAGTCATGAACCAACGCTATTACTCCCTGGATGTCTTCCGTGGGGCAACCGTCGCCTTCATGATCCTCGTGAACGACCAGGCCGGAACCGCTTATGCACCGCTCGACCATGCCCCCTGGCATGGCCTGACGCCCACCGACCTCGTCTTCCCTTTCTTCCTGTTCGCCATCGGCAACGCCCTGGCTTTCGTCATGCCGCGGTTCGAAGAGAAAGGCACGGCCTTCTTCCTGCGAAAGGTGATTCGCCGGACCCTCCTGATCTTCGTGATCGGCTTCCTCCTGAACTGGTTCCCCTTCATTCATTACAGCCATGGCCATCTCGTGTTAAAAGGGTGGGAGTGGACCAACGACAACGGCAGTCTTTCCGGCGTAAGAGTAATGGGTGTGCTGCAGCGCACCGCTCTCTGCTATGGCTGTGCCGCGTTCATCGTTTACTTCGGAAAGCTTCGGGGCGCCTTCGTCATCAGCGGATCGCTGCTGCTCATCTATTGGGCCCTCTGCCTGCTGCTGGGCGACAGCGCCGACCCCTATAGCCTCTCCGGCTGGTTCGGCACGTCCCTGGACAAATCCGTTTTCGGATCGGCCCACCTTTATCATGGAGAAGGAGTAGCCTTCGACCCGGAAGGACTCGCAGCGACCCTGTCTGCCATCCCCAGTATCATTTTTGGCTATTTCGCCGGCAACTATATCCGGCTAAAAGGTAAGAGTTACGATATGCTCGCCCATCTGCTGGTGGCGGCGGTGATCCTGCTGTTCGCCGGCTACTGCTGGAGCGGTCTCTTTCCGCTGAATAAAAAGATCTGGACCAGCAGCTACACGTTCGTGGCAGCCGGCTGGGCGCTTTCCTGCCTGTCCCTCCTCATTTATTTCATCGAGTTCAGGGGCGCCACCGGCGCCTGGAGCAGGTTCTTCGACGTATTCGGGAAAAATCCGCTCTTTATCTTCGTTCTCAGCGGCGTAGTGCCCCGCCTTCTCTGGCTCATCCACATGCCTGACGGGAACGGCGGCTCTACCAATCCGCTAGGCTGGTTCTTTATAAAGGTCTGCAAACCGCTATCCCTGGGCCGGGAGGAAAACGCTTCCCTGCTTTACGCTGTCACGCTCGTCGGCTTATACTGGCTCCTCGCCCGCACCCTGGATAAGAAGCGGATTTACATCCGCGTTTAACCGGGCAAAACTATTTTTGGGCCGCCAGGCTGCTGCCGGTTAATTTTACCCGTTATCTTTATTTTCCTACAAAACACAATTCAATATGAAGTCCATTCTTTTCACCTGCCTTTCTTTTCTGTTGTTTTGCACCGTCCGCGCACAGCGTATCCCCGCCGACGTCATTCCCACGTCCAAGGGTTCGCTAACCATTCAGCCGCTCGTTCACGCCACCTTCGTCCTGACCCTTCCTGATCTCACGATCTACGCCGACCCTACCGGCGGCGCGGGGAATTTCACGGGCATCAAGCCGCCCGACCTGATCTTTATCACCGACATCCATGGCGACCACTTCGACTCCAAGACCATCTCCGCGGTTCGCACGGCCAACACGACCCTCGTGGTCCCCAAAGCCGTGGCCGATCTGCTGCCCGACTCCCTCAAGGGGAAGCTGGTCATCCTGGCGAATGGCGATAAGGCGACGCAATCCGGCATCTCCATCACCGCCATCCCCATGTACAACCTGCCTGCCAGCACCACGGATCCCCGTCACCCCAAGGGTAGGGGCAACGGCTATGTTCTGGGCATCGGCGGCAAGAACATCTACTTCTCCGGCGACACCCAGGGTATCCCCGAAATGCGGGCGCTCACCGGCATCGACGTAGCCTTCGTCTGCATGAACCTGCCCTACACGATGGATGTCAACGAAGCTGCTGACGCCGTGCTGGCTTTTAAGCCCCGCATCGTCTATCCCTATCACTATCGCGGCACCAACGGCCTGAGCGACGTCCAGGCTTTCAAAACCAAGGTGGAGGCCGGCGACAAGAATATCGAGGTCCGGCTCCGAAACTGGTACCCGGCTAAATAAAAAAAAGAGGCCGTCTCATAAATAAATGAGACGGCTTTTTGATTTACGGCGCCACGTGGAGGCTACCATATCTATTGGTTGGACAGCTGCTTTACATAGGACGAAATCCGGTTGTTTTCCAGCCATTCATAATTCTGTTCGCTGCCATAACCAGCGTCTGCGGTGTGTTGGCAGGTTTTATGTTGAAGTTCTTTACGTGTTGCCGGATATGTGGGACCAGGGTCCTGGTATCGGTAGTATCCTGGTGGACGCTATAGGAAGCGATAAATTGATTGTTCGTGCTGATCTGCACATTGTATCCGGGCTTGAGCTGACCGTTGCGCATATGGTCATCCTTCATCCGCATAA
>JAMFRX010000376.1 GCA_026224995.1 Puia dinghuensis | reverse complement strand
TCCAGGACGGCGCCCTGTTCTTCCGCTTCATAGGCAACGGCACCAACGGTACCGATACCTGGGTAGCCATGTTCTTCCGGTTCGCGAACCAGAGCATCACCATCTAAAAAATGAATACCGATACCGCACTGGAACATTGCCGCCACCTCATCCAGGTGGCATTAGGCTGGGGCGATCCTTCATCCTGGACCAACGAAGATTTCGACGACCTCAGCGAACGTATCTTCCAAAAGACTTCCGTAAGGCTTAGCGTCTCCACCCTCAAGCGGATCTGGGGAAAAGTAAAATACGATCATTCCCCTACGACGGCTACCCTCAATACGCTGGCCCGCTATGCCGGCTTCGAAAGCTGGCGCGACTTCCTGCAGCACAACGCTTCCGCCACCCATGCTGCCGGCCCGCCCCCCCCGGCCGATAAGCCCGCACCCCGCCGCCCCATCCTTGCACCCCTCATAATCGCAACGATAGCCCTCGCCGCCCTGCTCTCCCTGCTGAGCGCACGCCTCCATCCCACCGGCACCGCGCTCTCTGTACGCTTCGAAAGCAGACGGACTTCAGACGGACTTCCTAACTCTGTGGTATTCGACTACGATGCCACCCCGCTCCATCCCCATGAGGTAATGATCCAGCAAAGCTGGGATATCCGGCGCCGGGAGAAAGTGGACCCCAACGGCAAGCAGCATACGTCAATTTATTACTATCCCGGCTATTTTGCAGCCAAGCTCGTCGTCGACGGAGAAATAATGAAGGAATCGCCGGTATTCATTACTACAAAAGGCTGGAAGGGCATCGTAGGGCGCCCCTCGCTTCCGGTGTACCTGTCCACAAAAGATATCGCAGCCGACTCCGGTCTCCTGGGCGTGACCACCGCGACCCTTTCGGCCATCACCGGTTCGGCCGTCTTCAGCGATACCTGGGTCACCTTCGCCGATGTCCGGGCCTTCCCAGACATTCACGGAACCCGCTTTATACTCGCTACTACTGTGAAAAATACCTCTACAGTGGAACAATGCCTCTGCCGCAACATTCGTATAACCCTCCTGGGGACAATTAGCGCTATCGTCGTCCCGCTGTCGGACAAGGGCTGCATCGCCAGCCTCGGGATACTCACGGGCTCCTCTGCGGTCAACGGGAAAGACCACGACCTCAGCGCCTTTGGGTGCGATTTCAGCTCCTGGCAGCGGATCGTCTGCAGCGAAGAAGATCATGTGCTGAAAATAGCCGTCAACGGACAGCCCGCTTTCAGCATGCCCAACGCCCAGTCCATAGGCGATATCGTCGGGCTTCGCATCGCCTTCGAAGGAACAGGCGCTATCCGCGAGGCGATGCTGCAAGGGAGCGGCCAGCCGATCAATCTCCTTTCCGACACTCCATATAGATAGATTCTTCAGATCAGTCCCGGTAATTCAGCGCCGGCTTCCGATCCCCCAGCAACGCCTGGTATTGATAGCTCCCCTTATCTTTCTTGAATTCTTCCTTGGCCGCGCTCACCAGCACCGGATTGGTAAAACAATCGATAGCCGTCAGCGCCATGGTCTTGGCCGCTACCATCATCCCCTTGATGCCGATATCCGTTCCGCCACACGCCGTGGCCTGCCAGCTATGCGCCGGCGTCCCGGGTACCCAGGTCGCTGCCACCAGCCCTACGGTAGGTACCGCATAGCTCACATCCCCTACATCCGTAGAGCCGCCGATCCCCCCCTCGGGATCCTCCTTCAACGGCTTGACCATCCCCGCGGTTTCGATGGCCGGAACACTATAGGTAAAGCTGGCCTGTATCTTCTTGCCGAACTCCACTTCCTCCGCCGTATAGCTCACCCCGCCCACCCGCTGCAAATTCTGCTGCATCGCATCCGCCAGCGCCTTGTTGAGCAGCAGGTCATGGGTGCCGCCGATGACCTCATAATCCACCTTCGTCTGCGTCCCCATGGCCGCGCCTTCCGCCGCTTTGGTCACCCAATCGAAAATGCGTACGACTTCCTCCTTCTTGGGATGACGCACATAATAATAAACTTCCGCAAAGTCGGGAACTACATTGGGCGCCTTGCCGCCATTGGTGATCACATAGTGGATGCGCGTCTCCTGCGGAACATGTTCGCGCATCATGTTGACCATATAGTCCATGGACTCGACACCATCGAGGGCAGACCTGCCTTTGTCGGGCGCTGCCGCCGCATGCGCGGACAATCCATGAAACCGGAACTTGGCGGATTTATTGGCAAGCGCGCTGGTGAGCGTTACGGAATTGTCGGCCCCGGGATGCCAGTGGATCACGACGTCTACATCGTTGAAAAGGCCCGCCCGGACCATGTACACCTTACCAGAGCCGCCCTCTTCTGCCGGACACCCATACACGCGGATGGTGCCTTTCAGCTTCTTCTCCGCTATGAGCTTCTTGATCTCTATGCCCGCCGCCACGCTGGCGGTGCCGAACAGGTGGTGCCCGCAACCATGCCCCGCCGCCTTCCCTTCTATAGGGGCCTTTTCCGGAACGGCCTGCTGCGCCAGACCCGGCAAAGCATCGAATTCCGCCAGGATGCCGATCACCGGACTGCCGGAACCATAGGTCGCTACAAAGGCCGTAGGGATCTCCGCTACCCCTGCCTTGACGGTAAAGCCATTGTCGGCGAGGGTCTTCTGCAGCAACGCCGAGCTCTTGACCTCCTTATAGCCGACTTCGGCATAGTCCCAGATCTGAAGGGCTATCTTTTTATAATCGCCATACCGCGCTGCGATCTCGGTCATGGCCTGCGATTTGACGACAGTATCTCCGGACACCGGTTGGCCGCATACGCTTACGGCCACGCCCATAAAGGACAGAATAGAAAGGAATAATTTCATAATGCAGTAAATTGGTTTTACAATTTAGGCATTATACCCCAAACTATTCTCATTCTCAGTGCTGCCAGAGTACCTTTTCAAACTCCAGGGGAATAGAAACTTCCTGGTTCCTGGCGATGATCCTCGCCGTGAAATTTCCCGCGGGCCGCACGGCGGGGACAGTCGCGCTATAATGTATCCAGCCATCCGCATTGCCCCCCGGGTTCATATCCGTTACGGATAGCGGCGCTCCGGCGACCACCTGTACCAAAACCGCATTCGGATCGAGCCCGTTTAAAAAAACCGGGACCTCGAAATGATGGTTTTCCTGGTCGGTCGTTATCTTCATCTCCCCGAATTTAAAGTGCGGCCATTGCTCCTCCAGCATATGCTTCCACTGGACTATCCGCTTGCCCAGCTCATTTTCATGCGCCGCCCTGGCGTGATAGGCCGCCGCAGCGGTCAGATAATAGTTCTCCGCATATTCCCGCACGGTACGGTTGGAAGAGAAGTAAGGCGTCAGCGTCGCCATGCTCTCGCGCACCCGCTTTACCCAGGATACGGGAACGCCTTCCCCATTCCGTTCGTAAAAAGACGGTATCACCTCCTTCTCCAGCAGATCAAAGAGGGCTTGCGATTCCCGCCAGTCCACCGCAGGATCCGTACCATGCTCCAGTCCATCGCCCAATGCCCAGCCCACTTCGGGATTGTAGGCTTCTACCCACCAGCCATCCAGCTCGCTCAGATTGACTCCGCCATTCACCAGCACCTTCATCCCGCTGGTGCCGCTGGCCTCCCAGGGCCGCTGCGGCGTATTGAGCCAGACATCCATGCCGCCTACAAGGTGCGCGGCCATCAGCATATCGTAGTCGTTCAGGAAGACCACGTGTTCCGTCAGCTTCGTCCGGTTGATGAACTGGATCCAACGTTTTATCAGGTCGCGGCCACCCTGGTCGGAAGGCGGCGCCTTGCCGGCTATCACCAGCTGCACAGGCTGCTGCTGATTGGTAAGCAGCCTCACCAGCCTGTCCTCATCCATCAGCAGCAGGTCCGGCCGCTTATAGGGAACGAACCGCCGCGCAAACCCAATGGTCAGCGTCGTGGGTGAAAAGACACTGCCCGAGCTTTCCTTCACATAGCTCAGCAACGCCTCACGGGCGGCATTACGCATCTCCCACAGCTTATCATCGGCTACCCCACGGATACACTCTTCAAAGGATTCCGTAGTGCCTTTCCACCGGTCTTTTCCAATGGCTTCCGCCCAAAGCTTGTCGGCTGCTTCCGATTCCCAGGTCGGCGTATGCACCCCATTGGTGATATGCGCGATCGGCACCTCTTCCGTCGGCCACCGACCAAATAGCGGCTCAAAGAGATGACGGCTCACCTGCCCATGCAGCTTGCTCACCCCATTGATGCCCCAGCTGCCGTGAACGGCCAGATAAGCCATATTAAAAGGTTCATTGCCATTGCCGGGATCTTGTCGGCCCAACGCCAGCAGGTCCTGCATGGAGATGCCTAGCCGCTTCTCCACATAGCTGCCGAAATATTTGGCTACAAGCCCCTGATCAAATTTATCGAAGCCCGCGGCCACCGCCGTATGCGTGGTGAAGAGGTTGCCGGCCCGCGTAATGGCCAGGGCCGTCTCGAAGTTCACCCCCGTCTTCTGCATGTGATCGTAGGCGCGTTCCAGCACCACGAATGCCGCATGCCCTTCATTCAAATGACAAACATCCGGCGAGATGCCCAGCTGCTTTAGCAACCTCCACCCGCCAATGCCCAGCACGATCTCCTGCATGATCCGCGTCTCCTGCCCCCCGCCATAGACTTCCCCGGTGATCTCGCGGTGCTCGGGCGCATTGGCGGCATCATTGCTGTCCAGCAAATAAAGCTGGGCCCGCCCCGTCTGAACCTTCCAGGCCCTCAGCCACAGCGGCCGCCCCAGCAGAGAGATCTCTATCCGCACCCACTCTCCATTGGGAAGGCGTAAGGGTGTTACAGGGAGCTGTCCTGGATCATTGAACGGATTGTGGGCCTGCTGGTCGCCATATTCATTAAAGGATTGCCTGAAATAGCCTCTTTGATAAAGCAGCCCGATACCCGTAACGGGCACATCCAGGTCGCTTGCGCTCTTGAGCTGATCACCCGCTACATTGCCCAACCCCCCTACATAGATCGGCAGGGATTCGCCGAGCATGAATTCCATGCTGAAGTAGGCTACATGCTTCAGGGGCGAATCCGGGTACTTCGTCTTGAACCAGCCTGACTGTGCATCTTCGTCCTCTTTATGCCGCACAATGGCGCTCAGCTTATCATGGAAAGCCGGCGACGCCAGCAGCCGTCGCACCTGGTCGCCGGAGACGCTCTGCACCACCAGCCAGGGATTATGCGTTTCTTCCCATAAGGCCGGGGCCAGCTGCTGCCATAGCTCGTCGGCATCGTGATTCCAGGACCAGCGCATATCCAGCGCTAACGAGGCTAAAGTGTTGAACCCTTCTGTCTTCATGGCTTCCGGACTGCTGGTGGGAATGCCATATTGTGTATTCACCG
Source organism: Puia dinghuensis (assembly GCA_026224995.1). Lineage (GTDB taxonomy): Bacteria > Bacteroidota > Bacteroidia > Chitinophagales > Chitinophagaceae > Puia > Puia dinghuensis_A. Next base: position 1,457 of record JAMFRX010000376.1, on the reverse strand, counting down.
TGCTAGTGCTCATAACATTTATTTGTCTGTTGTATAATTATTTCCCTATCGCTTTGTCTACTATGGCCTGCGCATCGTCAAGAATGCGCTGCAGATGCTCCTTGCCCTGGAAGCTTTCCGCATAGATCTTATAAATATCTTCTGTCCCGGAAGGCCGCGCGGCAAACCAGCCGCTCTCCGTCGAAACCTTCAGCCCGCCGATGGCCGCATTATTACCCGGCGCATTGGTGAGCATGGTGGTTATTGGCTCGCCCGCCATTTCCTTCGACTTGATCTGCTGCGGATTCAGCTGACCCAAAGCCTTCTTCTGCTCCGCGCTGGCTTTGGCATCTATCCGGTCGTATACCGGGTCACCTAGCTTTGCCGTAAGGCTCTCGTAGATCTCGCCCGGATCCCTGCCAGTCTTCGACATGATCTCCGCCGACAGCAGGGCAGGGATGAACCCATCCTTGTCCGTCGTCCAGACCTTGCCGTCCTTACGTAAGAAAGCAGCCCCCGCACTTTCCTCACCAACGAAGCCCAGGCTCCCCTTTACCAGCCCGTCTACAAACCATTTGAAGCCTACGGGAACTTCATAAACCTTCCTGCCCGCATTGGCCGCGACCCGGTCGATCAGCGAGCTGCTGACAACCGTTTTTCCTACGGCCGCCTGCGCGCCCCATCCTGGCCTGTTGCGGAACAGGTAGTCGATGCACACACATAGATAATGGTTGGGCGGGAGCAGCCCCGAATGCTTCGTGACGATGCCATGGCGGTCATGGTCCGTATCGCAGGCGACGCACAGGTCGAACTTGTCCTGCATGCGAAGCAGGCCATTCATGGCATAAGGAGAAGAAGGGTCCATCCTGATCTTGCCGTCATGATCGAGGCTCATGAACCGGAATGTCGGGTCTACCAAAGCATTGATGATGGTGACCTCCAATTTGTATTTGTCCGCTATCGGCTGCCAGTAATGAACACCGGCTCCGCCCAGCGGATCGACGCACAGCTTTACCTTCCCGCCGCGGATCACATCCATGTCCAGCACATTGCCAAGATCATTCACATAGTTGTTCAGATAATCGTGCCTATGCGTAGTGGAAGCCTTCAAAGCCCGTTCAAAAGGAATTCTTTTTATGTCGGTGGTGTTGCCCTTGGCTATATTTTCAAGGAACCCGTTGGCAGTCGTCTCCACCCATTTGGTGATATCATTCTCCGCGGGCCCGCCATTCGGTGGATTGTACTTGAAACCGCCATCGTCGGGCGGGTTGTGCGATGGAGTGATTATAATTCCATCAGCCAGCCCCATCGTCCTGCCAAGGTTGTATTGAATGATAGCATGCGACACCGCCGGGGTAGGAGTGTACTCGTCATTCACGGCGATCATGACCTCCACGCCATTAGCCGCCAGCACTTCCAAAGCCGTCGCATGGGCGGGCGTAGACAACGCATGGGTATCCATCCCCATGAATAGCGGG
>JAMFRX010000375.1 GCA_026224995.1 Puia dinghuensis | reverse complement strand
TTCCCTGTTCGTCGTTGTTGGTGGAAAGGTCTAACTGGTAGTTGCCGGGATTCGTATAGATAAGCTGATCCGAAATGACGGCTTTTGTCTTATTGTCGATGAGGACGGCATGAATCTCCTTTTGAACATCCAAATACCAGGAGTTATGATAGAAGGCGACGATATTGCCCTTCCATTTAGCGATAGCGAAGACATCGCCAGGCAGGGGAAGCTCTTTTTGGATGCTGCCGTCCGCCTTGAGGAATATGAGGCCCGACTTTTTCTCATTGTAGAAAAGGGTAGCCACTCCGGTTGAATCGCTGGTATACAAGGTTTGTTCGATGAGCCAGGGGCGTTTTTCCGGCTCGGTTTGTTTCTGCGCGACACTGCGTTCCAGGGATAGGGACAAGAGAAGAAGGGTAACGAGGTTTTTCATAACCCTTGAACGTTCCCGTCAGCAAAATATTATTGCTCCCATTGCAACGCGAAATATTCGGTGCGTCCCCCGGTACCGTTTTCCAGGTCATGGGGCACGCCGGAAGGCAGGAATACAAGGTCGCCGTCCGTCGCCGGCAGATAGCCATTGGCGATATGCATCCGGACATGACCGCTTCGGAGAAGGATGATCTCCTCATTACGATGGACGTGCTGGGGATGGCTGATCTCGCCGGGGTTCAGGGTGGTAGCGTGCATGTCGATCTTGCTCAGCCAGGCGGTAGGCCGGCTGAAGATCTGGCGGCTTTCGCCCTTGTCGGTCTTTTTCATGACCAGCTCGGGCCAGTCGAGGAGGAGGGGCGGGCCGGCCTGTTTGGCCCGTTGGGGGTCGGCAGGCGAGCGTGACCGGAATGAGAAAAGATAAAATACGGCTTTTTCCTTACCGGTATTATGTATGGGCGGCAGATTGCCGGCGGCAAAAAGCCCGATGCCACCCGGACCCAGCACTTTATGCAGCGTATCGGCGTCGATGGTGATGCTGCCCTCGCGCACGATCAGCAGGTGATCCGCCTCATCGCCGGCAGCCGGAGAAAACGACCTCCCGGCAAAAAGGGTGTGCATCAGGACGGTAAGGCTGGATAGATCGTGGGTGGCCCCCTTCAGCATGACCCAGCTTTGTCCGTAAGCGGTTGACCGGGCCTTCGTTGTTTCCCCTGGAGACACGCGGGCCTTCAGGGTATCGAGGCCCATCTGCATGGTCACGGTATCGTTGAGGGTGACCTGACCGGTGGCGGTGAGGCCGGCGATAAGACTGAGTAGTATGGCGGTGGCGGCTTTCATATGCCGGCTAAAAGTAAGGCGAAACCGGATACGTCTGAGATGAAACCGGCTAAAACTTAAAGGAAATCGGCGAACAGGATGGGGGCAGGTTTGTTACTATTCCTCGATGAGCAAAGCAAGAACCCCGCAAGCGGAGGCCCCGCTTACCTGGAGACAAAGGCTGGAAGCGCTCCGCAACCTCCCTCGTTTCTTTAAGCTGGTATGGCGGACGAGCCCGGGCCTGATGGCCTTTGATGTGGTATTGCGGCTGATCCGAAGCGCCATCCCGGTTTCGGTGCTGTATATCGCCAAGCTGATCATCGACCAGGTTATTGCCCTGGTGAAAAGTGGGGGTGGTCAGCCGGTAACCGGCCATCATGCGGGGGCGCATGGCTTTGTCGGAAGTGGCGCGTTGTCTGGTGCGGCAGGGCTGCATCATCTCTGGCAGCTGGTGGCGCTGGAGCTTGCGTTCGCCCTGATATCGGATGGTTTGATGCGCGCCATAACACTGATAGATAGCTTATTGGGAGATAGGTTCGCTAATTCTACTTCAATTCAGATCATGGAGCATGCCGCCAGTCTGGATCTTGACCAATTTGAAGATACTACCTTCTACGATAAGCTGGAAAGGGCTCGCCAGCAGACCAGTGGCCGGACGGTTTTGCTGTCGCAGGTATTAGGGCAGGTGCAGGACCTTATCAGCATGGGTTTTCTGGCGGTAGGGCTTCTGGCCTTCAATCCATGGCTGATCTTGTTGCTATT
>JAMFRX010000049.1 GCA_026224995.1 Puia dinghuensis | reverse complement strand
CGGCATTAAAGGTGTCGAGCACGCGCATCTCGCGGAAGGCAGGCAGGAAATCGGCTACGGGCTCGTCCAGATAGAACTTTCCCTCTTCGAATAGCTCCATGAGCCCTACGCTTACGATAGCCTTGGTCTGGGAGGCAATGCGGAAAAGATCGTCCCGACGCATGAGCTTGTGGTCCTCCATATTGGCATAGCCATAGCCCTTGTACTGGACCACACGGCCGTCATGGATAACGATCGTGACGACCCCGTTGATCCAGCCTCTTTTAACATAGCCGTCGACAAAAGTGTCGATACGGGCGAGGCGGGAATAGTCTACCGACCCGTCCGGAGCAAGAGGCTGAATGGTCTGGGCGGAAATGGAAAAGATGGGAAAGAGTAGGGCAAGGCATAGGTTCTTCATGTGCAGCATTCTTTATAGAAAGGTAATTCAATTTATTGCCGCAGGGAAATTACCTTTACCGCCCGTATGCGTCTTTTTATCCTCCTCTGTGGATGCCTGGGGCTGGTAACCCTCCCCCGGTTGATAACGCCTCCCACCTATCCGGCGGGAGTGCAGGCAGCAGTGGATTATTTCAAGGTAGAGTCTGCAGGTTTTGCCGAGAGCTGCAAAGCCTTGCGGAAAGCGGTGGCGAAAAAGGAAAAGGCGCCAGGCGCAGCAAGGCGGGCCCTGGCGGAATGCCGTTACCACTACAAGCACATTGAATCCTTTTTAGAATATTTCTTCCGCAGCAGCTCGACCATCTACAACCGGGCACCGAAGTTTGAGGCGGAAGAGGGTGGCATGGAATACCAGTCGCCCATAGGGCTGCAGGTTATCGAGTCGATGCTCTACGAGCCACACGTCGATGAACGGCTGCTCCTGCAACAGATAGACGCCGTAGAAAGTGCGGCGGCCGACCTGACGGCACTGCTGTACGGGCTCCGCGCCGATGACCGGCAGATCCTGGAAAGTCTGCGGATAGAGCTCATCCGGATCATGGCCCTGGATATTACAGGCTATGAGGCGCCTTTGCTGAAAAGTGGCATCCGGGAAAGCTGTGAAGCGCTGGTCTCCTTCTCCTGCCAGCTGCAACCCTACCTGATCACCGGCGAAAAACGGTCGGACAGTGTCCGGTATTATCTGGACCGGGCGATGGACCTGCTAAAGGCGAGTGACTTCGACGGCTTCGACAGGATGGGCTTCCTGAAAGAGGCGGCCCTGCCGCTACAGCGGCAGCTGGGTCTGCTGATAAACGAAAGGAACCTGGAGCTCAACACCACCAGGACCCTCAACTATTCGGCCAGCACTATCTTCAGCGCCGACGCGCTGGTCCCGGAGAAATTTCCGGGCGAGCATACGGGAGATAAAAGGCAGGAGGATGTAGACATGGGCAAGCTATTGTTCAGCGACCCCCGCCTGTCCGGCAACGGCCGCAAAAGCTGCTCCTCCTGCCATAACCCGGAAAAAGCCTTCACCGACCATCTGCCGGTCAGCATAGGCTTCGACGGACACCAGCGGCTGGACCGCAACGCCCCTACCTTGCTTTACAGCGCCTATCAGTTCAACCAATTTTGGGATGGCAGGGCAAAGAGCCTGGAGCAACAGATCCGTACAGTACTTCGGGACCCAAGAGAAATGCATGCGGACAGCGTGAACGAAGCAGCCGTGACCGCGATAGCGGCTTACCTTCGAAGCCTTCACCCCATGAACTCTCCCTTCGACCAATACATTCGCGGCGAAAGCGGGCAGCTGAGCGTCAGCGTCATAAAAGGAGCTAACTTATTCATGGGAAAGGCACAATGTGCGACCTGTCACTTCCTTCCCCTATTCAACGGGCTGATACCACCGGACTATACGCTTTCGGAATTCGAAGTGCTGGGGACTACGGCGGATGATGGATTCGGAAAACATCCCCGGCTGAGCAAGGATCAAGGCCGTTATAAACAATATCCCTTCCCATTTTTCAAAGGGGCTTTCAAGACGCCTACGGTAAGGAATGCGGAGCTAACCTATCCCTACATGCATAACGGCGCTTTTCACAGTCTTGAGACAGTGCTGGAGTTCTACAATAAGGGTGGCGGCGCCGGCATGGGGCTGGCCGT
>JAMFRX010000374.1 GCA_026224995.1 Puia dinghuensis | reverse complement strand
GGAAGGCGTTGAGGAAGCGGATAGCGTTCATCTCGCCGAAATTATCCCTGAACCCTGCGTCCATGACGTCGACTACCGGCCTGCTGGGCAGCCATACATTGGGCAGCACATAGGGGAAAGTGGCGTTCATCCGCAGGGCCGTCAGCAGCCGCAGGTCCCTGGGCCCCTGCTTGGCGAACAGGGCGGCGAAATCTATCGCATCGGGGTCCATTGCCGGGATCCTGGTGCTGTCGAAGCGGGGCCGCATCAGGAAGCTCACCGGCTGGGTGCTGATGATCAGGGCACGGCTGTCCCGGGTGATCACGGGGTTGAAGAGCAGGAGGGGCATCCGCGCCGCGGCTTCGTCGGGGGCCAGGTCTTTAAGCTGTTTGTTGAGGACGCCATGGGTATTCTCATTTAGCCGCTGTTCAAAGGCGAATCCGCGATCCTTGACGTATTCATGGCCGCTTACGTTGAACTTCTGGGCCGGCGAAGCCAGATCACGGGCCACGAAAGAGGAAAAGAGGGTGTTCAGCAGGTCGCCGGAGATATCGTTGACATAGCGCCGGTCCTGCAGATGGATAGCCGTGTCGCCGGCTTCACGGCGCCGGGACAGCTCCCGGAAATAGGCGGCGCCGAGCATGCCGCCGGAGGCACCCGTCATGAGGAAGGTCTTTCGCATCAGCTGCCCCCCGCTCAGGCTGTCGAGCCGCTGCAGGATGCTGAGGGTGAATGTGGCGCTGCGGCTGCCGCCGCCGCTGCTGTTAACGAGGAAGAGAATAGGCCTGGGCGAGGATTGCCGGGCCTTCCATCGTTCCAGGATGTCAAGCATATTGGCCTTGTCCCGAGCTACATTCTTGTCCGAGCACAGGTCCAGCAGCGTCTCCCGGTCATATAACGGACGGTCTTCCGTCGCGTTGTAATTGAGGCCATAGGCCTTATTCGTAGGGTCGATGACGTTATATTGATAGAGCAGATTGAGCAGGAAGAAGATAACCACCAGAAATGGGATGCTCCAGGACTGGAGGAAATAGGAAAAGGCGCCGGAGAGAGAGATCAGGATGGCGAAGAAGACGAGGATGCTCGCCGCGGCCGGCAGCTGAAAGTAGGGGCTGTCCATGAAGAAGCCGACGACGATCAGGAAGATGAAGGCCAGGAAGATGCTCAGTACGGCGGCGATATGGTGGCGGTTGAAAATGCTTTCGATGAAGCTCTTGCTGTAATGCGATACGTCGCGTGTTTGCCGGATGGTGGTGGGCGAGTTCAGGTACCACTTGACGTGCATGAGCCGGCTTTCGTTGAGCTTGACCTCTTCCTTGCTGAACTGCGATTTGAAGAGCTTCGGGTTGCTGATCACCGGCGTCATCCTGCGGATGATGGTCCTGTCCGCACGGAAAAAATAATAGAGGCAGGCCGAGATGACAAAAAGGAAGCCGAATAGAAAGCCGGCGCTGAGCCATAAGATGGAAGACAGAGGCAGCAGCTCCCTGTCGGTGTTGAACTGCACCGCCTTGGCGAAGTAAAAGAGCAGGAATATGGCCGGCAGGATGGCATTGTTGATGCAGTATTTCAGGAAGGGCTTGCTGGTAGTAGCCAGGAACCGGAAGTGGCGGCTGAAGAGGATGAAAGTAGTGATGTTCCAGCTCATGATGAAGATGCCGGTAGCCACGCCTACTATCGCGGCGCTTACGGCGTTCACGTCTCCCAGGTATTCCGGCGAGAGGAAAAGCGCCGCTGCGCCATAGGCCCGCATAAATCCGCCATTCAGCGTGCTGAAAAGTATCAGCCAGAAGATCAACAATACCTGGAACTTTCTTAGGTGCAACAAAAGCAGCTGTATGGGGAAGAAATAGTAAAAAGCTTTAAGGACTCGCATCATACGGTTACAGAATATGCAGGTATCACAAGGTACAACATCCCGACGATTGTAAGTAACAATAAGAGCCCCCCGACCTGATGCAGCTGGGCCATCCAGTCGAAGGCCACCCACTGGTGGGGAATGATGCCCGGGCTGGTCAGCAGGCTGCCGACGCCCAGACTCATCTGGACGGCGATCAGCAAGAGCGGCAGCCATCGCAAGCGGCGAAAATAAGCGGGAACGGCGGTGAGCCTGGCGGCGGTAACCGTCCATGCCAGCACGCAAACCAAGAGGCAATAAGCCAGAGATCTATGGATGAACTGAACGGTGAGCTTGTTGCCTACGAGGTCGTGGAGCAGGGGATGTTGGGTGAACAGGCCTCCGGGCGCCCAGCTGCCGTTGATGTCGGGCCAGGTAGGAGCTACTGTCGCTGCCTTATTGCCGGCCATGAGCGCGCCATACAGCAGCTGAAAGAATAGCAGCACAAGGCTAGCAATGGTCCATCGCCGTAGGGCGGGAGAGGCCGGGAGCCGTGCCTTACCGGGAACCGACAGCTGCAAGGCGAACCAGTACGCATAGCTTACCAGCACGAGCGCGAAGACAAAGTGGAGGGCGAGCTTGGCCGGCGCGACATAGATCGCATCTCCCGTGAGGCCGCTGGCGACCATGATCCAGCCGACCGTGGCCTGCAAGCCACCCAGCAGAAAGAGGATGAGCAGGGGGCGGATCATCCACCACTGCAGCTTCCGCTTCAACAGCAGCACGACGAACCCCACCAGGAATACGACCCCGACAAGACGCGCCCAGAGCCGGTGGAACCATTCCCAGAAAAAGATGAGCTTGTAGTCGGCGAGCGTAAAATCGGAGTTGAGAATATGATACTGCGGCGTCTGCCGGTATTTGTCGAAGGCGCCCTGCCATTGCGCGTGGTTCAAAGGCGGGAGAGCGCCCGTGACTACCTGCCATTCCGTGATCGAGAGGCCGGAGCCGGTGAGGCGGGTGATGCCGCCTAATATCACCTGTATGAGCAGCATAATGACCCCGGTGTACACCCAAATAGCCACCGGTCTGGAGGAACTGCGGAGTGGGGATTGCATAGCGGGCGTAAAGTTCTATCTTTTTATCCAGATACCATCCGCCATTCGGAAAAGACAATTATTTTTGAATGATGGAGAACCCGCTGAGAAGCCATTACCAGGAGGAGCTCATGGAAGCCGGTTGCGATGAGGCAGGCCGCGGCTGCTATGCCGGACCCGTATTCGCGGCGGCCGTTATCCTTCCCCTGGGCTTCTTCCATCCCCTGCTTAACGACTCCAAGCAGGTCACTCCGGAGAACCGAAACGAGCTGCGGATCTATATTCAGGCCAATGCCCTCGCCTGGGCCGTCGCGCAGGTAGACCACGAAGAGATCGACCGCATCAATATCCTCAAAGCCTCTTTCAAGGCCATGCACCTGGCCCTCGATCAGCTGAAGCCCAGGCCCCGCCTGCTGCTGATCGACGGGAACCGCTTCACCAAATACAAACGCACGCCCCATCGCTGCATCGTCAAGGGAGATGCGATCTTCTCCTCCATCGCGGCGGCCAGCATCCTCGCCAAGACCTGGAGGGACGAATACATGCAGGGGCTGCATGCCGAATTCCCGGATTACCGCTGGGACAGCAACAAAGGCTATGGAACCAGGCAGCACCGCGAAGCCATTGAAAAGCACGGGCTATGCAAATACCATCGTAAAAGCTTCAACATCAACCCCTGGGAGTCCGCACAGGAAGAGCTCGCCTTCATGGATTAGGCTCCATTGCCCACTCGCCCAGACCCTTGCGCAGGACCACCGGCTCTTCGCCCGTGCAGTCGACCACCGTAGAAGGGAGGATACCGCCGATACCCCCATCTATCACGATGTCCACAAGACTCCCGAACTTTTCCACGATCATTTCCGGATCGGTATATTCTTCCACCAGGAGCGCCACCGGCGCTCCGGCCAAAGGCCCATCTTTCGTCCCACCGGGCAGGGAGGAGCTGAGGATGGGGTGGTTCAATTCTTTTACAAGAGACCGCGCAATAACATTATCGGGAATACGAAGGCCGATGGTATCCTTCTTGCTTTTCAGTATCTTAGGTACCTGTTTGCTGGCGGGAAGGATAAAAGTATATGGACCAGGCAGGTAGGTTTTTAAGAGCCTGTACAGGGGGGTGGAGATGCTCTTGGTATAATTGCTGAGGTCGCTGAGATCATAGCAGATAAAGGAGAGCTGGGCCTTGGCAGGGTCTACCTGCTTGATCCGGCAAATGCGCTCAACGGCCTTGTGCTGGAAGATATCGCAGCCCAGGCCATAGATGGTATCGGTAGGATAGATGATGACCCCACCGTCCAGCAGGCATTCGATGACCATTCGTATATTCCTGGGCTGGGGATTGACCGGATGAAGCTGTAATAGCATAGGGAAAGTTAGGAAAATTTCAGCGGAACGGGCCATGGACAAGAGCTAACATTTCCTTAACATGGAATTATTTTTAAATTTGCGGAAATCATTTGATGCAATGCAATTACAGGCGGTAGACACGGTGGATAGCATCGGCGCCCGGGATTTCAGGGATCGGTATTATATACCCATGAAGCCTCTGGTGATCAAAGGGCTTTCAAAGCAATGGCCGGCATACGAAAAATGGAACTGGGATTATTTCAAGTCCATTGTCGGCGATGTAAATGTAGGCGTTTACAACAATGTTAAAAGCGATGCCTATACGCCTATCAATACGGCCGATGACTACATGAAATTCGGTGAATATATCGATATGGTCCGGAAAGGCCCCGCAGAGTGGCGGATCTTTCTCTTCAACATCTTCGAGCATGCGCCCCAGCTCATCCAGGATTTCCAATGGCCCGAACAGCTGATGAAGGGGTTTGTCAAGCGGTATCCCATGCTTTTCGTGGGCGGAAAAGGCTCCGTCACCCATATGCACTTCGACATCGATCTCTCCCATATCGTTCATACGCAGTTCGTAGGGCGGAAGCGCGTCCTGCTCTTTCCTTTCGAGGAACAGCACAAGCTGTACAGGAAACCCTGGGAAGTGCTGAGCTTCGTGAATTTCGAACATTATTTTTCCCGGGATGAGAACAAGCTGGAGCTGGAGAAATATCCGGCGGTGCGCCTGGCCAGGGGTTATGAGGTCATTCTTGAGCATGGCGATACCCTATTTATGCCGGCCGGTTACTGGCATC
>JAMFRX010000373.1 GCA_026224995.1 Puia dinghuensis | reverse complement strand
GCCTCGCCGCTATCGGGATCGCGCTGCTGACGGTAGGCTTCCAGGCCATCCGGGCGGCCAGGGCAAATCCGGTGAAGACGCTGCGGGCACTAACGGTGCTCGGCGTGCTCCTGATGACGACGATCACCAGCTGCACGACGACCATCACGAAGAGCAAAAACCCCGTAATTGCCACGCCGGATAGCCTTAAGACAAGCCTGAATGCACTGGTAGCCTGCCAGCATTTTAATCTCGATGGCAAGGAGATCACTACCAATGGCAAGGCCAGCTCACGGCTGGAGATCGATGTCATCAACGGGAACAACATCCCAACGGACAAAAGCCAAATGAAAACGCTCGGCAGGTCGCTTGCGGCGGTGGTGAAGAGATCCTTGCAGGACGGGAATGAATACGATACCTACAGAGTGCTGTTCGTTAAAGTTGATTCAGGCTCGGTGATGACCAAACGGTCCTGGACGGGATATGAGTTTAAGGCTTCGGAGCTATAGGCGCCAACACCTCCTCCATCTTACTGCTCCTGCTCCCCTTGATCAGCATCCAGCTATCCCTGAGGCCTGCCTCCCGGAACCACTGCGCAGCCTCCTGGCTATTGCCAAAACTTTTATAGTCATGTTTCAACCGTAGGAAGTCGCCGCCGACGAGCACGACCTCCTGCCAGGGATATTGCCCGATCAGGTCGACAATGCCCTGGTGTTCGTGCAGGCTCTCGGGGCCGAGCTCGGCCATGGCCCCTAAAATTAAAATTTTAGGGGTCCCGTCCACCGCCAGCCGCGCGAAATTCTCTATCGCCGCTCGCATAGAAGAAGGATTGGCGTTATACGCATCCAGGATAATATGATTGCCATCGCGTTCTATCAGCTGACTGCGGCTATTGGAAGGCGTATAGTTCTCTATGGCCTGTCTGATCTTGTTGTCCGCTACGCCAAAGTGTTTGCCTACTGCCACGGCCACCAGGACATTGGGCAGGTTGTAATCGCCTACCAACTGCGTATGGATGGTGCCGGTAGTAGCGCCACGGACGATGTCGACCAGCAGGAAAGTGCTGGCGACTGACGAACCAGGCTGGGCGGCCCCGGCCGCACTAAAGACCCTTCCCACGAAATCCGCATCCTTCACCCCATAGCTGACAACATGCGGTATCCCCCGGCTCATCTGCCGAAGATCATCGGAATCCCGCAGGACAAAAGCCGTGCCGTTGTTATCCCTAAGCCAGTCGTAGAGCTCGCCCTTCCCCTTCTTCACCCCTTCCGGCCCGCCGAAGCCTTCCAGGTGAGCCCGGCCTATGTTGGTGATGATGCCATGCGTAGGCAGGGCATAGCGGCAGTAGCCTTCGATCTCTTTTTGATGGTTGGCGCCCATCTCTATGACCGCGAACTCAGCGTCGCGGCGGACGGACAGCAAAGTCAGCGGGACGCCTATATGGTTGTTCAGATTTCCCTTAGTGGTATAGGTAGTATATTCCGCGGCGAGGACGGCATACACGAGCTCTTTGGTAGTGGTCTTGCCGTTGCTGCCGGTGATGGCAATAAAGGGAATGTCGAACTTCCGCCGGTGATGCAATGCCAGATCCTGAAGCGCGGCCAGCACATCCGGGACCAGCAGCAGCCGGTCGTCGCCGACAGAGCCCAGCCTCAACGAAGAGCCATTGCCGGACACGTGATGGTCGCCGCTCGCGCCAGCTGCACCCGCCGGGACCTCGTCCACCACCGCATAAGCCGCCCCCATCTCCAACGCCCGTGGCGCGAACGCATTCCCATTGAAATTAGGCCCCTTGAGGGCAAAGAAGATGTCGCCGGACCGTAGGAGCCGCGTGTCGGTCTGCACACTTGGGTGGCGAAGGAAGATCTCGTATAGTTGTTCGATCGTGGTCATATGCATGTATCGAAACCGGTCAGTTTACAAGGAATAAGCTTGGTTAAAAAAATGGTTACCAAAGATATGCAATTCCGGCATGCCCTTAGCAGCTGTATCGGCATGCTAGAGAACTACCTGAAGACGGCCTTACGCAACCTGCGTAAGAACAAGGCGCATTCCGCCATCAACATGGCCGGCCTGTCCATCGGCATGGCCGTGGCCCTGATCATCGGTATCTGGATTCACGATGAGCTCGCCTTCAACAAGAGCATACCCCATTACGACAGGATCGCCCAGCTGTACCAGTCCGCCGTCAACAATGGGGAAAAGGTGTCGGGATCGACCCTGCCCATCCCCCTGGCCAACGAGCTGCGTACGCACTATGGCAGCAATTTCAAATACGTTGTTATGTCCTCCTGGACAGGCGGGCACATGATCACTGTAGGCACAAAGGTGATGAACCGCGTTGGCGCCTATATGGAGCCGGATGCGCCGGATATGCTGTCGCTCAACATGATCAAGGGTTCGCGCCAGGGGATTAAGGAAGGCCATACCGTCCTGCTGTCGAAAAGTACTGCTACCGCGATCTTCGGGGACAAGGACCCCATGGGTGGGGTCATAAGGCTGGACGACAAGATCGACCTCAAGGTCACAGGTGTATACCAAGACCTCCCGGCCAACAGCAGATTCAACGATCTGGCCCTTATCGGCAGCTGGCCGGCCTACCTGGCTTCGGAGCCCTGGGTCAAAACAATGGACGATCCCTGGGGTAACAATTCCTGGCTGATCTATGCCGAGATCGCACCCAATACGAATATGGCCACCGTATCCGAACATATCCGCCTGGCTAAATACAAGAACTGCAAGCCGGAGTCGAAGAAATATAACCCTGAGCTCTTCTTATTCCCCATGAGCCGCTGGCACCTGTATAGTGAATTCAAGAACGGGGTCAACACCGGTGGCCGCATCCAATATGTGTGGCTCTTCGGCATCATCGGCCTGTTCGTGCTATTGCTGGCCTGCATAAATTTCATGAACCTCAGCACCGCCCGCAGCGAAAAAAGAGCCAAAGAAGTGGGCATCCGCAAGGCCGTTGGCTCCATGCGCAGTCAGCTCATCGGTCAGTTCTTCACCGAATCCCTCCTGATGGCCATTATCGCCTTCATATTTTCTTTGCTGCTGGTGAGCCTGAGCCTTCCCACGTTCAATGAGCTAGCCGACAAGGCAATGACTATGCCCTGGGGCCAGCCACTGTTCTGGCTGGCGGGTCTCTGCTTTACGGTCCTCACCGGACTCATCGCCGGCAGCTATCCGGCCCTCTATCTTAGCAGCTTTCAGCCCGTAAAGGTGCTCAAGGGAAGCTTTAAGGCGGGAAGACTGGCGGCCATTCCGAGACAAACACTAGTCGTCCTGCAGTTCACCGTAAGCGTGACCCTGATCATCGGCACGGTAGTGGTATTCCGGCAGGTGGAGTACGCCAAAGACCGGCCTATCGGCTATAACCAGGACGGGCTGGTCAGCGTGTATATGGCCACGGGGGAGATCCCCAAACATTTTGATGCCGTACGAACAGAGCTCATAAATGCCGGCGCCATCGAAGATATGGCAGGCTCAAGCTCCCCCGTCACCGGCGTGTGGGGGACCAATGGCGGTTTCGATTGGGCCGGGAAAGACCCCAACCAGGCCGTGGAATTTCCGACCACAGGAGTCTCCGCGGAATATGGTCATACGGTAGGCTGGCAGTTTGTGGCCGGCCGCGATTTCAGAAAGGACTTCCTCACCGACTCCACGACCTTTGTCCTCAATGAGTCGGCGGCGCGGTTCATCGGGATGAAGGACCCTGTAGGGAAGATCATCAAGTGGGATGGAACACCCTTCCGCATCATCGGCGTCATCAAGGATATGCTCGTGGAGTCACCCTATGCCCAGGTGCGACCTTCCATCTACTCTGTCTATAAAGACCACAACGATTTACAGATCTTAAAGCTCAACAGGAAGCTTAGTGCGACGGCGGCGCTGGACAAGGTAAAAACGGTATTTAGGAAGTACAGCCCGACCCAACCCTTTACCTTCACATTTGTGAACGACGACTATGCCCGGAAGTTCGGCGACGAACAGCGCACGGGAAAGCTGGCCGGCATCTTCGCCCTGCTGGCAGTCTTCATCAGCTGCCTTGGGCTCTTCGGCATGGCGGCCTATGTGGCGGAGCAGCGCACCAAGGAGATCGGTGTCCGCAAGGTGCTGGGCGCAGGCGTCTTCAACCTCTGGGGACTGATGTCCAAAGATTTTGTCATGCTCGTAGGTATCTCGCTGCTGCTCGCCATGCCCCTGTCCTGGTATGGGATGCATCGCTGGCTGCAAGGCTACGACTACCACAGCGGGATCGCCTGGTGGATCTTCGCAGCCACAGGCCTCGGGGCATTGGGGATCACGCTGCTCACGGTGAGCGTCCAGGCGCTGAAGGCGGCACTGGCGAATCCCATCAATAGCCTGCGCACGGAGTAGCAACCGGACGATTGCCCGCGTCTCCCGCATGCAACTGCCCGCGCATTCTGCATGCAACAAATAAAATTTTAGTGCGTCCTATGGTTACACCAAATTCATCCATATGTTCCAAAATTATCTGAAGGTCGCCCTTCGGCAGCTCAGGAAGCAGGGCTTCTATTCGGCTATCAAAATAGGCGGCTTCGCCCTGGGCATCGCCACCTGCCTGCTGATCGGGTTATATATCCGCAGCGAGCTTAGCTACGACCGTGACTATGCCAATGGAGACCGGCTGTACAGGGTTATCGAGGTATACCACCGGGAGGACGGGACCATCGGCAAGGGCCCTTCTATGGCCTCACCCTTCGCGCAGGCCTTAAAAAAGGAATACCCCGGAGTGGCGAATTCGGGCCGGCTGATGCCCTATCCCCTGTTCGATGGCGCAGGCACCAACCAGGTGATGCCGGAGAACAAGACCCAGGACACCTACGAAGAAGGCTTTACCTACGCCGACCAGAGTATGCTGGACATGTTCGGATTCCCCATGATCTATGGCGACAGGGCACATGCGCTCACGGAGCCAGGCAGCATCGTCATCTCCAAACGCAAGGCCGACAAATATTTCCCCAACCAGGACCCGGTAGGCAAGATCCTCTATCTCAACGATGACAAGACCAAACCCCATAAGATCAGCGGCGTCATGCAGGACCCGCCGGTGAATGCCCACCTGCAATACGACTTCCTGCTGTCCCTGGCGGGCCATGAGCTGTGGAAGGGCGAACAGGACCGATGGGATGCCCAGAACTACGACACCTATGTAATGCTGAAGCCCGGCACCGATCCCGCGGCGCTGCAAAAAGCGATGTTCGGGCTCGTCGAGCGGTACGAGTACCCCGCCCTCCTGAAAGATGGGATGACCAATGCCAAAGAGCTCACCAACCGCATCTCCTATAACCTGCAGCCGGTAAAGGACATCCACCTGCTGTCCTACGATATACATGACAGCCTTACGCACGGGGATATGCGCTTCGTCTGGCTGTTCGGCGTCGTGGGGATATTCATCCTGCTGCTGGCCTGCATCAATTTTATCAACCTATCCACGGCCCGCAGTGCCAACCGGGCTAAAGAAGTCGGCCTGCGCAAGGTCGTCGGCTCCCAGCGTTCCGGCCTGGTCCAGCAATTTCTCACGGAGTCGCTGGTGCTGAGCTATTTTTCCTTTATCCTGGCGCTGGGGATCGCCTGGGTGATGCTGCCGCTGTTCAATAAGCTCACGGCGACGACGCTGAGCTTCCCCTGGACGCAATGGTGGCTGCTGCCGCTGATGCTGCTGGCGGCAACGGTGGTGGGCGTGCTGGCAGGCCTGTATCCGGCTGTGTACCTAAGTCGTTTCCGGCCCGTAGAAGTACTCAAAGGACAGGTAAGCCGGGGAA
This sequence comes from Puia dinghuensis, assembly GCA_026224995.1. Lineage (GTDB taxonomy): Bacteria > Bacteroidota > Bacteroidia > Chitinophagales > Chitinophagaceae > Puia > Puia dinghuensis_A. The sequence goes on along the minus strand of JAMFRX010000373.1, from coordinate 868 downwards.
GCCGGCATTCGGGGCTGCGCAGCATCTTGGTCGTCTTTCAGTTCACGACCTCCATGATCCTCATAATCGCCACCCTGGTAGTCTACCGGCAGATGCAGTATATCCTGAACAAGGACATGGGCTACAACAAGGACCAGGTGATGCTGATCCAGGGCACAGGCCCGCTGGACAAGCAGCAGTTCCCGTTCAAGAACGAGCTGCTGAAGCTGGAAGGGGTCAAAAAGGTTTCCGTCAGCGATTTTCTGCCAATAGCCGGTGGCAAACGGAACATGAACTCCTTCTATAAGGTCGGTCGCGAGAAGCTCGACCCACGCATAGGCGCACAGAGCTGGTGGGTAGACCAGGATTATTTCACTACTATGGGCATGAAATTCGTGAAGGGCCGCCCCTTCTCCGCCAGCATGGCTTCAGATTCCTCGGCGGTGGTCATCAACCAGAAGATGGCGGAAAAATTAGGCGTCAAGGACCCATTGGGTCAGGAGATCAATACCGGCGACACGTATAAGATGCATGTTGTTGGAATCGTGGCCGATTTCAATTACGAGTCGATTCGGGATCCGGTAGAGCCGTTGGTCATGCACCTGGGATACTGGGCCACGGTGATCGCCGTAAAAGCGGATACACGGGACCTGGCCGGTCTGATCCGGAAGGTAGGAGGGGTCTGGAAGAGCTTTTCGCCGCGCCAGGAGCTGCGCTATACCTTTATGGACGATAGCTTTGCCCATATGTATGCCGACGTACATCGGACCCAGAGCATCTTCACGAGCCTGGCTACCCTCGCGATCATCATCGCCTGCCTGGGCCTGTTTGCCTTGTCGGCCTTCATGGCAGAGCAACGGCGCAAGGAGATCGGTATCCGCAAAGTCCT
>JAMFRX010000372.1 GCA_026224995.1 Puia dinghuensis | reverse complement strand
TGGACTATCTTCGCGATGTTCTTTGTGGTCGTTTCCCTTGGCAGCGGTATCGTCCGCGAAAAATTGAACGGCAGCTTTGTCCGGCTGAAGACGCTGCCCACCAGCTACCTCGTGGCTATCTTCTCCAAGCAGCTCACCTACCTGCTGGTGACGATGGTGCAGGCCGCCGTGATCTTCGCGACCGGCGCCTGGCTTTTCCCACTCATAGGATTGCCGACGCTGCATTTTCCCGGCAACTGGGGCGCCCTGATCGTCGTATCGCTGCTTTGCGGCTGGTCCGCGGTGAGCTATGCGATCTGCATCGGCGTCTTTGCCCGTACGGAGGAGCAGGCCAATGGTTTCGGCGCTGTGTCCATCGTGATCCTCGCGGCGGTAGGCGGCCTGATGGTGCCCAGCTTCGCGATGCCGGATTCCTTCCATACGGCGATGAGCATCTCACCCCTGCATTGGTGTCTGGAAGCGTATTACGGGCTTTTCCTGGAGGGTGGGGGATTTAAGGCTATTTGGCCAAATATGCTACCTTTATTCCTTATTATTGCAGGGTTGCAAGGCCTGAGTTTTTGGGGGCTGAAAAGAAAGAACCTGATATGAACACAATGGAAACAGAAGAATTAAAACAACAGCTGAAAGGACAGATCATAGAATTCCTGAACATCCCTTCCACCACGCCCGCCGACATCGCGGACAACGAGCCTTTGTTCGGCGAAGGGCTGGGGCTTGACTCCATCGACTCTCTGGAGCTCATCGTCCTGCTGAACAGGGAATATGGCATCGTCATAAAAGATCCTAAGGAAGGGCGTAAGGTATTGGTGGACATCAATACCATGGCCGAGTACATTCAAAAGCACCGAACTAAATAAATCCCGTGAACAGGGTCTTCGTCACCGGCATGGGCGTTATCAGCGCTATCGGGGAGAACCTGGCTGAGAATCATTCGGCCCTCGTCGCCGGAAAATGTGGTATAACATTAACCACCCGCCTCGCTTCCCGCTATGCCGGTCACCTGCCTTTTGGCGCCGTCGGCAAGACTACTGAAGAGCTCAAAACCGCGCTCCGCTGTACGGATCCGGGCATCACCCGCACTACCTTGCTGGCTTTATATGCGCTCCGGGAGGCGCTGCACGACGCGCGGCTGGGCTCCACCGCGATCAGCGCGGCCGACACGGCCCTGGTTGGCGCGAGCACCGTCGGCGGCATGTGTCTGACAGATGAACTATACCGGGATGCCAACGGCGGCGCTCAGGGATCGCCTTTTCTTTCCTCTTACGACTATGCCTCGGTATACCAATACCTCGCGGCCCGCTATAACCTCAGCGGCCTCGTGACCACCATCAATACCGCCTGTTCCTCCTCGGCCAATGCCATCCAGTATGGCGGCAGGCTGGTACGGAGCGGCCAGGTCAGAAAAGCAATCGTCGGCGGAGTGGACAGCCTCGCCAAATTCACCGTGAATGGCTTCAACGCCTTGCAGATCCTCTCCCCCACCGCCTGTCGTCCCTTCGATGCAAACAGGCAGGGACTCAACCTGGGCGAAGGAGCGGCCTTCCTGGTGCTGGAAAGGGAGGAAGACCTAGCAGGAAAAAAAGTCTATGCGGAGCTTACCGGCTACTGCAATGTCAACGACGCCTTCCATCCTTCGTCCCTGACCTCCGAAGGAGAAGGTCCTTTCCTGGCCATGCAGGGCGCCCTTCGCTCGGCGAAGCTGCAGCCGGCCGATATCGGCTTTATCAATGCACACGGCACGGGGACCGAAAACAATGATGCGGCGGAGAGCGTGGCCATGATCCGGGTATTCGGCGAGCCGCCGCCTTTTGCCTCCAGCAAGAGCAACACCGGTCATACCCTTGGCGCCGCGGGCGCCATTGAAGCGGTATACAGTATCCTGAGCCTGGTCCATCAGGAGGTATACCCCGGGCTTCATTTCGAATCCCCTATGCCGGACACCGGACTAAGGCCTGTATCAACACACAGCAAACGGACTT
>JAMFRX010000371.1 GCA_026224995.1 Puia dinghuensis | reverse complement strand
AATACTGATAGACAAGGGCGTCGACGCCATCCAAAATATTCAGCTGCTCAAATGGTGCCGCGAACAGGGCATGCGCGTCTCCTGGAATGTACTGTTCGGCGCGCCCGGCGAATCCGATGATTGGTATTCGGAAATGGCCGGGTTCTTCCCGTTGTTGTATCACCTGCAGCCGCCACAGGCTATAACCAAGATCAGGTACGATCGGTTCAGCCCTTACTTCAATCGCCAGGAGCAGTTCGGACTGCAGCTCGTCCCTTCGCCCTGTTACGCTTATGTATACCCCGTTGACGAAGCGCGGCTGGCGGAGCTCGCCTATTTCTTCGAGGACAAGAGTACCCGGCAGCTTAAGAAGCCAATAGGGCGCGATCCGCTCTATACGCTGCCCGGGCAGAGGGCCGTCGAGACCTGCATCCACGAATGGGCCGGCGGCTTCTGGGGAATGCCCGGCCGGCCCTTGCTGTGTACGGTCGACCGGCAGGATTGCCTGCGGATCATCGACACCCGGCCGGTGGCCTCCACCCGAAGCTATTCCTTCCACGGGCTCGCCGCGGCCATCTACCGCGCCTGCAGCGAAGCCATTAGCCAAAAGGCTTTGTTGACCCGGATGCGGGCCGAACAACACGACGAGCGGATCACCTGGGAAGACCTGGAAGGCCACCTCAACGTTTTCATCGACAAGAAGCTGATGCTTTTTTTATCGGATAAATACCTGGCGCTGGCACTGGATGGGGATATCCCCGCATTGCCCGGGATCGATGCGTTCCCCGGAGGCTACCTGGACCTCGCCGGTTTCAGCCGGGAATACAAGAGCAGGACCAATTTCCTGGGCGCGCTAACCTGACCGTTATGCTATACGCGGAATGCAACCATATGATCGAAAATGCCCCCGCTGCCTGCAGGGCGGATCTCCGTGCGGGTTTCGAGGCGATGGGCAGCAAGGACTTTGCCGCGGCACTGGCCCGCTTCACTTCAGCGGACGCGCTGGTCACCGACAGGCCGGAAGCGCCTTATGGCATGGCCTTGTCGTATGTGCAACGGGGTATGACCACGATGGCCCTCAGCTATTTTACCGAAGCGCTGAGCAGGGAGCCTTTACTGTTCGCCTGCCAGCGTGATTTTGTCGCGACGTTAAAAGAGGTGGAGGCGATCTACCGCCCGCTGCTGACGGATAAGCTACGCCGGGTGCTCATCACCTGTTTCCGGACGCAAGGGCTGAACCACCAGCTCCTGCTGCCCTTTGCCCTGGCGCTCATCCGGCTGGAGGAGGTGGGGCTTTATGACGACTCACTGGCCCATCTGCTGCTGAGCAGCTGCTATCTCACAGACCTCGAGGCAGAACGCTTCTTCACCCGATGCAGACGGAACCTGCTGATGAGCGGTGATACCGGTCATCAAGCGCTGATCGGCGCGCTGGCGGCGCAGGGCCGCAATAACGGGTTTATCTGGCCGGTGTCGGCGGAGGAACAGGCCCGGCTGCGGTCATTGCAGAAACGCACGGACCTGCCACGGCGATCACAGAAATACACCGATCCTGCCGCCCGCCTGCTGCTCAGCATGTACAACGACGGTCCCAGGCCGCTGTCTGCGCAAGGCATCGTCCGCGCGACGCCGGTGAGGGACCGGATCTCCAAGAGGGTGCAACGCCAATACGACCGGTTTCCATACCCGGCCTGGACGGATCTGCTGCTCCCCAGCCCGGAGCCACCTGACCGCCATCCGCAAAGCGATATCCTGGTAGCCGGCTGCGGGACGGGAAGACATGCGCTGTATCTGGCCGCGCGCTTTCCAGGCATCGTGATCGATGCCGAAGACCTGAGCCTTCGCAGCCTGCAATACGCCGCCGCAAAGGCGAAGAGCTTCGGCCTTGACAATATCCGTTTCCTGCAGGCCGATATCCTGGAGTCGGGAGCTACTGATAAGCAATATGCGTGGATCGAATGCGTAGGGACGCTGCATCATACCCGGGCGCCCTTGAAGGCCTGGAGCCGGCTGCGCAGCCGGCTGCTACCGGGTGGACGCATGAAGCTGGGGCTCTACAGCCGGAGGGCGAGGGCCTTCATAGAAAGCGTGAAGGCCATCCATCTCAACGGCAATCGCGCGGTGAGCAGCGTACAGGAACTACGCGCCTGCCGCCAGCAGCTGCTGTCCCGCCTGCCGGATCAGGACCTGGATAGGGTCTTCCGGCTCAATGATTTCTACTACGCCTCCGGCGTGAAAGACCTGCTGTTCCATGAAATGGAATCCAACTTCAGCCTGCCGGAGATCGGGCAGATGCTGCAACGGCTCGGGCTTTCCTTCCTCGGGTTCGAAGTCTCCGGGAAGACTTCCGCTGCCTTTCAGCAGCTATTCCCGGCATCCGCGGGAGACGACCTGACGGAATGGGATGCCTTTGAACAGCGCCATCCCGACAGCTTTTTGGAAATGTATCAGTTCTGGTGCCAGGACAATAAAAATCAACAACCATGATCGACAGTATCATCTTCGACAGCGCGACGCCGGAATGCGTCACCATCATCCCCACGCATCGCTGCAATGCGGCGTGCAAGGAGTGTTGTTTCGAATCCAATCCGCATATCCAGCAACGGATGACCCGCGAGCAGCTGCTGACGGCGATCCGGGATATCCGGGAGAACTTCCCCGACACCAAGTATGTGGTGCTCACCGGCGGGGAGGTGACCCTGCTGAAGCAAGACCTTATCGAGGCTATCGCGCTATTGACCGAGCTCGGACTAGGCTCCAGGATCGTGACCAACGGTCATTGGGCCCGGACGGAGGAAAGCGCCATTCGCTGGATCGACCAGCTCAGCGCCGCCGGTCTCAACGAGCTTAACCTGAGCACCGGCGACGAGCACCAGGCCTGGGTCCCCTTTTCCAGCGTCGCCCGCGCGGCCTGGTATGGCCTCGATAGAGGCATGGTGACCGTGCTCGTGATAGAAGGTCAGGACAATGCCGGGTTTACGGTGGACAAGGCCAGGGAGGACGAATACATACAAAAGATCGTGGCCGACGAAGAGAAGATGAAGAAGTTCATCCTGATGAAGAATATCTGGATGCCCTTTCATGAGGATGCCAATTACACGGGCGACAGGAAGGAGATAGCCCGGTACGAGGGCTGCGACAATATCTTCAAGAATTTTGTGATCAACCCCTATGGGCAGCTGGTCTCCTGCTGCGGGCTGACCATGGAGTATATCCCCGAGCTGAAGGTCGGCAACGCCTATACGGATTCCCTGAAGGCCGTCTACCGGGAACAGTTCGATGACCTGCTGAAGCTGTGGATCTGGCTGGATGGAACACGATACATCTTCGACAAGCTGGCCGGGGTCCACGGGCTGAAGGTCATTTCGCCCCACCCCTGCTCCATTTGCGCCCAGCTCTACCAGGCGAAGGGCGTAGGCCCGACGCTGGAGAAGCTGTTAAGGGAGAACGAAGAGGACATCCTCTTCCGCGCTGCCGTCAAGACGAGGATCAGCCGGACCCCGGATACCAGATTACAACCAATCATCTAAAAACAAGCAATATGAAACCTTCGAAGTCCAGTTCTATCAGGCTCTTTGGTGCGCCGGAGCCAGCGAAGTTCACGTCCACCCCGGATGGGAAGGCTCTTGCCAAGAGCGCCGCCCTCCATTTTAAGGCCAAGGATTCCGCCAAGATCAATAAGCTGCTGGCGCTGGAGAAGCTGGCGCTCGACATCTTCCAAGACAGCGATGCCGCCAGGGCCTTTGCCTTGCACCCGGAAGAGTACATGCGCCGCGCCGGCCTGGGCGATGTAAAGCTTGATCTCAACAGCCCCGAGGTACGGGTGGCGATGGCCATAGGCGACCCCAAGGCCCGTGCCGCGGCCCAGAAAGGTGACGTGGACGCCTTTGTCGATGCCGTACTGGCCCAGGGCATCTCGCCCAGCATCGGCCTGGGAGGTTTTGTCCATACCGAAACCCTGGTGCATAGCTCTTCGATCGTCTATATGGTCTCCGCCGTCGTCACCTGGCAGAAGGTTGTCACCGAGACGGGGATCCCGATCGTCCTGGTCATCGACAATGCCGTCGTAGCGATAGGCGGGATCTTCGACCCTGCGACCAAGCGGAATATGAACGTGCTGCTGCAGATCGCCAAACATCTGGGCGACAAGGACTTCGCCAAGCAGGTGTCCAGCAAGAAGACACTGGATACGGTGACGAGATATACGGAGCTCGTGAAGCAGAATACGGGGAAGTGATCGCGAGCGAATATCTCAGGGCTTCCGCTCTTCAATCTTCTGTCCCTTCCTCCTCTATGCTCTCTCCTGCTGTCGCGGGCGGCAGGATAGCCTGCGCCTCTGACTCGTTGAGCGTCTCCACTCCCTTGAGCTTCCGCTGGATCGCCCGCGTCCGCTTGCCCATGACCTCATCGATCTGGTTGCTGGCCGCATGCAGGTTATTCTGCGCCTTCTGCAGCAGTCCGCCGAAACTCTCGAACTCCTTCTTTACCGCACCCAGCACCTGCCAGACCTCGCTGCTCCGTTTCTGGATGGCCAGGGAGCGGAAGCCCATCTGCAGGCTGTTGAGGATAGCGGCCAGGGTAGTAGGCCCTGTGGGGATGACCTT
>JAMFRX010000370.1 GCA_026224995.1 Puia dinghuensis | reverse complement strand
CCGTCGCCCAGGTATAGCCATCATTCACGATCTTCGGAGTAACGGTACGTCCGTTGATGGAGTAGCCGGAATTGAAGTTCACCTGAGTCTTTCCCTTCGCCGGGGTCTTCGTGGTGAAGAGCACGACCCCATAGGCGCCACGGGCGCCATAGATGGCGGCGGAAGCGGCGTCCTTCAGCACCGTAATGGTTTCGATGTCATTCGGGTTGAGCAGGCTGGGATCTCCGGGCACCCCGTCGATGAGCACCAGCGCCGCAGCCGAGCCGCCCGCGCCGATGCTGGTCACCCCGCGGATATTATAGGAGGGGCTGCGTATCGGCTTGCCATCCGTCATATTGATGTTCAGGTTCGGGATGACGCCCTCCAGTCCGCGCGACACCGTCGGCAGCGCCTTGTCGTCCAGCACCTCGCCGCCGACCTGCGCTACGGCGCCTGTAAGATCGGCCCTGCGCTCCCGGCCATACCCGACCACCACATACTCATTCAGGTCATTGCTCCCCTCGCTCAGCCGGATCAGCAAACTATTGTTCTCATTGGGCTTCACCAGGCTCTTGAGCACCTTCGCCGTAAACCCAATATGCGTAATCGTGAACGTATACGTCTTGCCGGCAATAAGGCTATGGAATTCGAACATCCCGCGTTCGTTCGTAGCAACGGTGACCGCGGGGTCGCCCTTGTCTCCGCTCGCCCTGACATTGGCGGCCTCCAGCGGCTCGCCCTTCTCTGTAAGGACCACGCCCGTAACCCGGCCCGTAACAGTCTGGCCAAGGACGGTGTCCCCGCCGAGCCAGCATAGGCCCAGCAACAAAAAGCACTGCAGTAGTTGTTTTGATAGAATGTTCATAAAATACTCTCCCATTACGCTCTCGCGTTCATTTTTTTAAGGATGTAACAAAAGGTTATGAATGGCACTGCATCGCCCGTCCGAAGGATTACTCCTTGTGCCTGGTCACTTTGATTCCGGCCGGCTGATCTTGTATATCCAGGTTGTTCATCGTCCCCAGCAATTGAAGGAACGTATCCAGCGAATCCGTGTGCAAGAGGGAGCCGGTAAAGTTCCTCCCGGCTATATCCCTTGCACGATAAATGATCTTCTTATGATATTGGATCGACAATTGTCGTAAGACATTTTTCAATGGGCTGTTATTGAAGACCAGGTCGCCTCCCCCGCTTGCCGCCCCGCCGTCTTCCGCGTTCCCCTGCCGCACTTCGGCCTTATTCACCACAGCCAGCATCCTCCGGTCATCGTAGACCATCTCCTCGCCAGGCGCCAGCAGGATATCCTTCCAGCCCGCCAGAAAATGGAGACTCCTGACCACCACCTTCCCCGTATACAGCTTCACGACGACATCACCCGCACCCGCCGGCGCCCTGACGCGGAAAGAGGTGCCCAGCACCGTCGTCGCCAGCTTTCCCGTAAGGACACAGAAAGGATGTGCCCCATCTTTCTTCACCGCGAAGTCGGCCGTTCCCACCAGCCGGACATCCCGCCGCAGGAGACCAAAAGAGTCGGTATAATGGAGCGAAGAATGCGCATAAAGCGTGACATTCGAGCCATCCGGCAAGACTAACCGCTGCGCTTCCCCGCTGGTATTCGCCTGGTCGATCCTCCGTGCAGCATGTTCGCCTTCGCCCGGCGCCGGATACCCGCCATCGGCCACCCCTTGTTTCCCCCCGTTGGTTCCTGCCACCACACCGCGGCTGTCCCGCTTGGCCAGCCAAACCAGGCCGCCTGCCAGCAGAAGCAGCGAGGCTGCCACGGCCGTCCAGGAGAACCGCCTCACGATCGCTCCACGAGCCCCTGGCTGCCGGTCACTGGCCTGCCCCGTCCCTTCCCGCGAAAGCCCCTGGCCATCCGTCGGCCGTCCAGACCCCTGCCCGTCCACCGTCCGTTCAGCACCCACAAAAAGCCGCGCCCTCAACTCCACCAACGCAGCAGCCGCCTCGCCCTCCGGTACCGGCTGTCCCTTCCAGGCATTCCATTCCTCCACGCCCAGCCATTGCTTTGCATCCTCCGGATGGAGTTCCAGGTGCCTTACCACCGCTTCGGCCTCTTCGGCATCACAGTTATGTTGAAAAAAACGCTGGATCAACTCGCTCGTAATCTCCATGCAATACAAAATGACGGTTATATAAGTATACGTGCCCTAAGACCGGTTACCCTTGCTGGTAACAATTCGTTAATACAGGAAAAATAGCAGCAGGAAGAATAGCAGGTGGGAAGCGACGCTCCGGATATGCCTGAGGGCCTTGACCATATGGTCCTCTACAGTTTTTATGGAGATGGAAAGCTGCTCGGCGATCTCCTTATAGGAGTGCCCATGGATGCGGCTGAGGATAAAAACCTTCTTTCGCACCGGCGGCAGGCTGCTGGTAAGATTGTGGAGATAGTCGGAGTTCTCGAAGACCACCGCCCCCTCCGGCTCGACGCCGGCGACGCCCATGGGGTAGGCGGCATCTGAACCTTCGGCGAGCCGCAACACCTTCTTGCGTTGCGTCTGCTCCCGCCGGAGCCAGTCGATCAGCGAAGTGGCGGCGATCTGGAAGAGCTGGCTGTCCAGCGAATGCTCCAGCGACAGCGTATGGCGGGATTGCCAGAGCTTGATGAAGCTCAGCTGCGCCAGTTCTCCGGCCGTCTCTGCGCTTCGGGTCTTCTTCAAAAAATAATGATAGACCTTGGCATACCACGCATGGAAGACTTCGGTGAAAGCAGCCTCACCGCCTTGTTTTATTTCGCTGATACTAATCAAAACCACCTCGCCAGTTTGTTGGGCGGGTGAAATTAGACATTGTATATTAAAGGAATGTTAACTCTAGCTATTTCTCCCTGCTAAAATAGGCTAGCTCCTCCCCCAGATCCAAAAACGGGTATTTCCGCGCCAGTTCCACCGCTTTCTCATACTGCTCCCGCATAAACCGCGCATGCGCCCCCGTAGACGGATGCATCGGCCGGTGCCGCCGGGCCGTCACCAGTTTTCGGAGCTCTTCCAACAACGACCTGGATGCGGCTTCGATCCCATATTCCGCGAATTTCTCCAGCACGAAATGCGTCGCAGCGTAATTGGGATGAACCATATCGATATCGTAAAACCGATAGTCACGCAGCACGTCGATCACCAGCTCATAGGCCGGAAAGTAGTGCAGCCGGTCGAACTTATCCACCAGGTGATGCACGGACTCCAGCAGCCGCGCCTTGCTCCGGTTGTTCTCCACGACGCCATTCCGGATATGCCGCACTGGGCTCACGGTAAAGATCACCTGTAGTTTCGGGTTGAAGTAGAACAGCTGATACAGGCACCCATCCAGCGCGATATTGATCTCCTCGATCGTCATCAGGTGCTTGGTAAAACCCTTCCCCGGCGCGCGATGACAATTCGCGACCGCCATCCCGCCGTCTGCCAGCCGGTAAGAGAAAGCGCTCCCGAGTGTGATGATCAGCCAGTCGGCCTCCCGCAGGAATCCATGCGCCCGCTCCTGCGAGGCATTGATGCCGCTAAGCACAGCTTCCTGATCCGTACCCGAAAAGGAGCTATGATGCTGCCAGCTCTGCCAAAGCTCATTGAGATAGACAAGGTCCCCGGCCGTATAAAAGCGAGGCTCGATATACGATACCAGGCTCGACGCCACGCTGGCCGCGTCGAAGAGGATGCCATTGGGATTCTGCAGCGTCCTGAACTTCCAGTCGCTCAACGCATCCCCTATATGCTCTGTAAAGCACGACCCCGTGAGCAAGATCTGCTGCCCATAGTGGATGGGCCGGGGCAATGGAGCAAAAGATATCGGTAATTGAAATTCCATTAGTTGAAGATCTCCCCCGCCAGACGCAAGCTCTCGGCTAACGCCCCCTCATCTATCGTCAGCCCCAGATGCTTCTGCCGGAAATGCCCGATCATCCACTCCGTATCCATATTCCCCACCAGCGCATCCCCCGCCATCGGGCAGCCCCCAATGCCCTTCAACGCCCCGTCGAAACGCCGGCAGCCCGCCTGCATAGCCGCATCGATCTTCGCCTTGCGGTTATGCGCCGTAGAATGCAGGTGCACCCCGATGGTGCACTGCGGGAGCTCCCGTATCAAAAAATCCGTGACGCTAAACACGTGCTCCGGCGTGGCCAGCCCCACCGTATCGGCCAGGCTCAGGGTCCTGACCCCCAGCTTGCCCAGGGCCGCCGCCCATTGGTAGACGATCTCCTCATTCCACGGCTCCCCATAAGGATTGCCGAAGCCCATGGACAGATAGACTACCAGCTCCTTCTGCCGCTTGGCACAGAGGTCCTGCATCTCCTCTACCGTCCCGAAGCTGCCTTCTATGGTCTTGTTGGTATTGCGTAGCTGGAATGTCTCGCTAATAGAAAAAGGGAACCCCAGGTAGCTGATCGCCTCATATTCGGCCGCTTCCTCCGCACCCCGGAAATTGGCGACGATAGCCAGCAGCTTCGTCTTAGTATCCCCCAGGTCCAGTCCCGCCAAAACTTCGGCCGTATCCGCCATCTGCGGTATCGCCCGCGCCGAGACAAAGCTCCCGAAATCCAGCGTGTCGAAGCCTACCTTCAGCAAGGCATTCAGATAGGCCGTCTTCTGCGCTGTCGGGATAATATGCGGCCAGCCCTGCATGGCGTCGCGGGGGCATTCGACAAGCGTGATATTCATGGCAATCTCATTTTCATGGCTTCATATAAAATAATCCCCGCCGCTACCGACACATTGAAGCTGTCGAATTCCCCCGCCATCGGAATGGAAAAGAGCTCGTCCGCAGCCTTACGGATATACGGCTGAACTCCCTTGTCCTCGCTCCCCATGACGATACAGCACGGCTCGGCCAGCGCCAGCTCATACACCTTCTTCGGCGCCTTCATCTCGCTGGTAAAGACGCGTATCCCATTCATATGCAAGGTGTCCACAGCCTTTAGAAGGCTCCCAACCCTGCAAACGTGGATGCGCTCCAACGCTCCCGCGGAAGACTTCATGGCCTCCTCGTTCAGGGCCCCTACCCCTTTATCCGGGATGATCAGCGCCTGCGCGCCGCAACACAGCGCCGTTCGCGAAATGGCCCCGATATTCCGGACATCGGTGACGCCATCCAGCATCACGAACAAAGGTAGCGCGCCGGAAGCGACCGTATGATCGATCACCTGCTGCAGGTCCATATACTGCACCAGCCCGGCAAAGGCGACCACCCCCTGATGATTGGCCTTGGTCAGCGACCCCAACTTCTCCGGAGGCACTACCTGCACAGGGATATTGTACTCCCGCGCCAGGTCCCGGATCTCCGCAATGGACTCCCCGGCGGTGTTCCGCTGTAATAAGATCTTATCCACGGCCCGGCCGCTCCGGATCGTTTCGATCAGTGGCTGTCGCCCGATAATCAAATGACTTTTGTTCATGCTTGTAATTTCAGCTGTCCGCTGACCAATAATAATTTTACTTTCAGTATTCCTGCAACTGACATGGAGTCGGTGATCTCTCCCCGCTCCACCATCGTATACGCCTCTTGAAAAGGTATCCGCCGCACCACCAGCTGCTCCGTCTCCTCCGGCATGGCCACCCGCTGCTCCAGGCCGCGGGCCAGGAAGACAAAGGCCCGTTCGTCACTCACCGAATTGGAAAGATGCATCTCCATCAGCGGCGTCCACTCTCTGGCCACCAGCCCTGTCTCCTCCTCCAGCTCCCGTTTCGCCGATTCCACCGGCGCCACGGCAGGGTCGCCCCCGCCCTCGGGTATCTCCCAGCTATAGGCGTCCAGCACGAACCGGTACTGACCTACCAGCCAGATATACCCCTCCTCATCCAGCGGGATCACCCCTATGGCCAGGTTCTTGTAAAAAACCTTGCCATAGATGCCCTTCCCCCCGCTGGGGTTGAGCACGTCGTACTCGGTCACCCCGATCCAGGGATTGTCATAGATCCGCTTCTCGCTAACGATCGTCCAGGGATTCATGTTCTAAAATTAAAAAACCTCCCCGAGAGGGGAGGTTTATATTTATTAAAATCACTTATTTGATCCCAAATGCCTTCTTCACCTTCGGCACAAAGTCCAGCTTCTCCCAGGTGAACAGCTCCACCTTCCGCTTGACCTGCTTGCCGTCGGGGCTGGTAAAGATCTTCTCTACCACCTTTGGCTGGCGGCCCATATGCCCATAAGCAGCGGTCTCGCTGTAAATGGGATTGCGCAGCTTCAGCCTGGTCTCGATAAAGTAAGGCCGCAGATCGAACAGCTCCGTCACCTTCTTGGCGATCTGTGCGTCGGTAAGCTTCACCTTGGCCGTGCCATACGTATTCACGTTGATGCTCGTCGGCTGTGCTACACCGATAGCGTAGGACACCTGCACCAGGATCTCGTCGGCAACGCCGGCAGCCACCAGGTTCTTGGCGATATGCCGGGTGGCATACGCAGCGGAACGGTCTACCTTGCTGGGATCTTTCCCGCTGAAGGCGCCGCCGCCATGTGCTCCCTTGCCGCCATACGTGTCTACTATGATCTTCCGGCCGGTGAGACCCGTGTCGCCATGCGGTCCGCCGATCACGAATTTCCCCGTGGGATTAATATGATACTTGATCTTATCGTTGAACAGCTTGGCATATTTCTTATACTTCGCCTTCACCCGGGGGATCAGGATCTCTACGATGTCTTTATGGATTTTCGCCTGCATCTTGGCTTCCGTGTCGAAATCGTCGTGCTGCGTAGAGACCACGATAGCGTCGATCCGCACCGGCTTGTTGTTGTCGTCATATTCCAGCGTGACCTGGCTCTTGGCATCGGGCCGCAGGTATTTGATCGCCTTCTCTTCGCGCCGCAGCACCGCAAGCTCCAGCAGGATCTTATGTGCCAGGTCCAGCGCCAAAGGCATGTAGTCGTCGGTCTCGTTGCTGGCATAGCCGAACATCATCCCCTGATCGCCCGCGCCCTGCTCTTCCTTCTTCTTCTTGTCTACACCCTGGTTGATATCGGAAGACTGTTCGTGGATGGCGGAAAAGATACCGCAGCTATTGGCTTCGAACATGTATTCACTCTTGGTATAGCCGATCCGGCGGATGACCTCCCGGGCGATTTCCTGAACATCGAGATAGGCCTTGGATTTTACCTCTCCGGCCAGGACCACCTGCCCGGTAGTTACCAGGGTCTCACATGCTACTTTACTTTGGGGATCGAAAGCCAGAAAATTGTCGATCAATGCATCGGAAATTTGGTCCGCGACCTTGTCCGGGTGCCCTTCGCTTACGCTCTCAGAAGTGAATAAATAAGGCATCTTTTTTAAAAGGTTTGATGAAAATTAATGAGTTATGATATTATCGGCGCAAAGATAATGGGAACGCGGCAAAATTTAATGGCTTATTTACTCAGGTCCATATACAATTGCAAATAATCTGTTAAATCGGATTCGGCATTGAAAGCGAGGACCTTCCGTCCCCTGACCTTCCCGAACTCATCTACCAGCTTCTTGTCGATCTTATCGGCGCCAAAGGTAATGGCGTCGGCGTAGGTGGCCCCGCCCCGGAACATGGCCACGTTATTGGCTTCCTTATAGGGTTCCAGGTCCTTTTCCTTGAGCGTGGGGTGAATATTCGCCAGTTTCAGGAAGTCCACGCCCAGCTTTTCTTTGAACGTCGTCTGCCCGATGGTGAAGACGACCTTGCTATGGGCGAATACGGGCTCCTTCTTATACACCGTCTTGAGATACAGGGGAATAAGACCCGTCATCCAGCCGCTGCAATGGATGACGTCCGGCGGCCAGCCGAACTTCTTCACGGTCTCCAGGGCGCCCTTGCAATAGAAGACAGTCCGTAGCCCATTGTCGTCAAACCACTTTTCCTGCTCGTCGTGAAAAATGAATTTCCGCTTGAAGAGGTCCTCGTTATCCAGGAAATAGACCTGCAGACGGGCATTGGGCAGGGAAGCTACTTTTATCTGCAGGGGAAAGTCGTCGTTGTCCACCGAAACATTGATCCCCGAAAGCCTGACCACCTCGTGGAGCCGGTGCCTCCGCTCATTCACCACACCAAAGCGCGGCATAATACAACGCACCTCGAACCCATTGTCATTTGATTTAATTGCCAGCTTATTAATGATCTCCGCAAACTCCGTCAGCTCTAAATATGGAGACATTTCGTTGGCAATAAATAAAATTCGCTTTTTTTGTAGCATTATTTTCTAAAAATTGTTGAGTCGAACCTTAACACTAAATACTTTGCAAATAGTTTGCAAAGGTACATTTTTTATTGTAAAGTCGGCATCAAGGCCGGTTTTGCCGCTTAAAACCCGTCTAAAACCATTAAAATGATCGTATTTAAAAGGTCCGGCGACCTCGCCGGCTGGTTGCAAAAACAACGCCTTTCTGGCCAGACTATCGGCTTCGTACCCACCATGGGCGCCCTCCACGAGGGTCATATCTCACTTATTGATATATCAAAAAAGGACACGTCCATCACTGTTTGTAGCATCTTCGTAAACCCTACCCAGTTCAATGACCCAAAAGATTTCCAGAAATATCCCATTACCATCGAAAAAGACGTTGCCTTACTGGAAAAGGCCGGAACCGATATCCTCTTCCTGCCGGAGTCAGACGAGGTCTACCCCACCGGCCTCACCGGTCTTGAACACTATGACCTTGGGAGACTGGAATCCCTGTTGGAAGGAAAATTCCGGCCCGGTCATTTTCAGGGCGTCTGCCAGGTCATGCGCCGCTTGCTGGACCTCGTCCGGCCCGATCATCTCTTCATGGGCAGCAAGGATTACCAGCAATGCATGGTCGTCCAACGCCTCCTGACCATCATGAAGCTGCCAGCCACCCTCCACCCCTGCCCCATCCTCCGCGAACCAGACGGACTGGCCATGAGCAGCCGCAATATCCGT
>JAMFRX010000369.1 GCA_026224995.1 Puia dinghuensis | reverse complement strand
CGAACAGTATTGGTGGATGATGAAAAAGACAGTATCCGTGTGCTGCAGCGGCTCCTGGAAACGTATTGTCCCGAAGTCAGTATCGTCGGCATCGCAGAAGGAGTAGACACCGCCTTGCAGCTGATCGGTAGTACCAGGCCCGACCTGGCCTTTTTAGACATAGAGATGATCCAGGGGAATGCCTTTGACTTGCTCAACCAGCTGGAGCCCCTTGAATTCCAGGTGATCTTCGTTACGGCCTTCGATACCTATGCGATCCGCGCCTTCAAATACAGCGCTGTAGACTATCTGCTAAAGCCGGTGGACGTCGACGAGCTCCGGCGAGCGATAGACAAGGTGTCCGCCCGCTCCGGGGGAAAAATCGACATGACGCGGATAAAGAACCTGCTGGAGAACGTGACCGCCCTGCAGCTCTCCCAGCAGAAAATGGCCATCCCAACGCTTACGGGCCTTAGCTTTGTCCCTGTCAACGATATCGTTCGATTCGAATCCGATGGGCACTACACCAACATCTATACTACCGATGGAGGACGGCTGGTAGCTACGCGCAATATCAAGGACTACGAAGAGCTGCTGCCGGAAGCCATTTTCTACCGTGTTCACAGTTCGCATATCATCAACCTGCAGAAGATACAGAAATATCAGAAGGGCAGGGGTGGGTATGTCATCATGGAAGATGGCAGCTCCATCGAGGTGGCCAGCCGCCGCAGGCAGGATTTCCTGCAACGGCTGCTAAAATGATCTTTTACACAACTTTAAAAGTAAAGCTTGTCAGCTATGAACCAGCCTAGTTTTCAATACGGTGAGGATACCCTTGACATCGGCCTGGCAGTCGGTCTGGCGGAAGGCCGGATAACCGGCGTGCTATCTTCGGCTGCCATCGAAAAGATAAATGCGAGCCAGCGGCACATCGCCGGCATCGTCAGCAGCAACACAACCGTGTATGGCGTGAATACCGGCTTCGGTATTTTAGCCAACACACGCATCTCCGAAGCCGACACGCAGATCCTGCAGCACAAGATCCTGCAGAGTCATAGCGTGGGGGTAGGGGAGCCTGTTCCCGCGGATATCGCCAGGCTGATGCTGGTCACCAAGATCCATGCCCTGGCGCAGGGCTATTCCGGCGTTCAATTGGCGACGCTGGAGCGGATGCTCTGGCATTTGCGCGAAGACGTTATTCCAGTCGTGCCTGAAAAGGGCTCTGTAGGCGCCTCCGGCGACCTCGCGCCTTTGTCGCATCTGTTCCTGCCGCTCATCGGGTTGGGCGAGGTCTACCATAAAGGCAAACGACAGGCTTCCAAACCAGTCCTGGAACAATACGGGCTATCTCCGCTGCGGCTTGGGCCAAAGGAGGGGCTGGCCCTCATCAACGGAACGCAGTTCATCCTTGCTTTCGCCGTCAAGGGCGTCCAGCGTTTGCATTACTGCCTGGAAGCTGCTGACATCATCGGCGCCATGAGCCTGGAGGCCCTCACCGGCACGAAGGCGCCATTCGACGAAAGGCTGCATCGCCTGCGGCCTTATTCCGGCAGCCTGCTGGTAGCTCAGCGCCTCCGGCATCTGCTGCACGACAGCGCCATCATGCAGAGTCATGTGGACTGCGGAAGAGTGCAGGACCCCTATTCGCTGCGCTGCATGCCGCAGGTCCATGGCGCCACGCGCAATGCCTGGCTCCATCTCCGCCATCTCACGGAGATAGAGCTGAATGCGGTGACCGACAATCCCATTGTTTTGCGGGAGGGCGATACCATCAGCGGCGGGAATTTCCATGGCCAGCCCCTGGCCCTGCCGCTGGACTATGCCTGCTTTGCCGCGGCCGAGATCGGGAATATCTCCGACCGGCGCTGTTACCTGCTGCTGGAAGGCAAATGGGGGCTTCCCCTGCTGCTGATGAGCAATGTAGGGCTGAATAGCGGCTTTATGATCCCGCAGTATACGACTGCCGCGCTGGTGACGGAGAACAAGACCCTTTGCTTTCCCGCCAGCGCCGACAGCATCCCTACCTCCCTGGGGCAGGAAGACCATGTTAGCATGGGCAGCATCAGCGGCAGGAAGCTGGATCAGGTGCTCGACAACCTGGAATACATTTTGGCAATCGAGCTGATGAGCGCCTGCCAGGCCATCGAATTCCGGCGGCCCCTGAAGAGTAGCGGGATTTTGGAAGCCGCCCATGATTATGTGCGGAATTTTGTTGAATTTGCCAGCGAAGACCGCATCTTTGGCGAAGATATCCAACGGCTGCATGGCATAATCCGTGATTTTTCCTTTGTGAAACATTGTGAAGGTTTCGCCCGGCAGAAAGGGATACGGCTGAATGCCGGCTACGAGGATGAATTCGGAATCTAAAATCAACTAATTATGAGCACGCTGACCACACCCCGATACGATCCCGTCAAATACAAAACGCCAACCGGCAGCCGGCTGAACTGCAAGGGCTGGGTACAGGAGGCGGCCCTGCGCATGCTGCTCAACAACCTGGACCCTGACGTCGCCGAACGGCCGGAAGAGCTGATCGTCTACGGCGGAAGGGGCAAGGCCGCCCGCAACTTCGAGTCTCTGGACCTCATCATCAAGGCCCTCAAGGACCTGGAAGAAGATGAGACCCTGCTCGTCCAGAGTGGCAAGCCCGTCGGCATTCTGAGGACCCACCGGGACAGCCCCAGGATATTGATCTCCAACAGCCAGTTGGTGCCCAAATGGGCGGACTGGGAACACTTTGACGAGCTGGAAAAGAAGGGGTTGATGATGTATGGGCAGATGACGGCGGGTTCCTGGATCTATATCGGTTCCCAGGGCATTGTACAAGGCACTTACGAAACCTATGCGGCTGCGGCGGCAAAGCATTTTGGCGGCACGCTGCGGGGGACGCTCAACGTGACGGCCGGCCTTGGCGGCATGGGCGGAGCCCAGCCGTTGGCTATCACCATGAACGAAGGCGTGGCCCTGATCGCCGAGGTGGAAGAGTGGCGGATCGACAAACGCCTCGAGACCCGCTACCTGGATAAGAAGATGGAGGACATGGATGCCGCTATAGACTATGCGCTGGCCGCCCGTGCGCGGGGGGAGGCTGTATCTATCGGCGTGCGCTGCAATGCGGTCCACCTGCTGGAGCGCCTGCTGGAACGAAACTGCATCCCCGATACCCTGACCGACCAGACCTCAGCGCACGATCCCCTGATCGGCTATTGGCCGCATGAGCTGTCATACGAACAGGCGGTGAGTCTCCGCCGCGAGAATCCTAAGCAATACACCGACTATGCCTATCGGTCCATGCGCCGCCATGTGGAGTGCATGCTCGAATTGCAGGAGCGGGGCGCCATCACCTTCGACTATGGCAACAACCTGCGGGCCAGGGCCCAGGAGAAGGGACTGGCCAACGCCTTTGGCTTTCCCGGGTTCGTCCCTGCCTATATCCGCCCCTTATTCTGCGAAGGAAAGGGGCCTTTCCGCTGGGCGGCGCTGAGCGGAGACCCCGCCGACATCGCCGTCACCGATGAGGTGATCTCCTCGCTGTTCCCGGAAAACGCTTCCCTTCAACGCTGGCTGCGGCTGGCTCGGGAGCGGATCGCCTTCCAGGGATTGCCCGCCCGCATCTGCTGGCTGGGTCAGGGCGAGCGCGAAAAGGCCGGATTGGCCTTCAATGAGCTCGTGCGGACCGGGGCCGTCAAAGCGCCCATTGTGATCGGCCGCGACCACCTG
>JAMFRX010000368.1 GCA_026224995.1 Puia dinghuensis | reverse complement strand
GTGCTGAAAGATCTTCCCGCTAACAGTCATTTACAGTTCGATTTCCTGCTGCCCATGTCCTTAGCGGTTGATCACGAAAAGATCTACAATCCCTGGAACAACTTCATCTATTTTGGCTATCTGCGACTGGACCACCGGACCGCCAGCGACCCCGCCGCCATCGCCGCTCTCGACAAGCGGATCGACGCGATCTTTCATCAGCACAACCCGGTCCTGAAGGCGGAATTCCAGCTGCAGCGGCTCACGGATATCCACCTCGGCCAGCATTATTTGATGGACGTTCCAGGACAAGGAAGCTTACAATATGTTCGCATCTTCTCGCTGGTAGCCGTGTTCATCCTGGTGATCGCCTGCATCAACTTCATGAACCTGAGCACGGCCTTGTCCGGCCGTAGGGCCAAAGAGGTGGGGCTGCGCAAGACGGTAGGCGCTTCCCGGGGACAGCTGATCAGCCAGTTCCTCGGCGAAGCCGTGCTGCTGGCGCTGATCGCCCTTGGCCTGGGCATTACCCTGGTCTGGCTGCTGATGCCGCTGTTCAACGGGCTCACGGGGAAAGCGTTTTCCATCGCGGCGCTGGGCGGAAGCCGCCTCTTGCTCTTGCTTGGCATCGGCATCGGGGCCGGCCTGCTCTCCGGCAGCTATCCCGCCCTGGTGCTATCCGGCTTCCAGCCCGTGAAGGTGCTGAAGAGTATCACCGTTTTCCGTGCCGGCAAAGACTATTTCCGCAACGGGCTCGTCGTGCTGCAGTTCACCATCGCCATCGCCCTGATAGTCGGTACGGTTGTCGTCTACCGGCAGCTGCAATTCATCCGCAACCGGGACATGGGTTTCGATAAGAGCAATCTCCTCTATGTCTCCATGCCACAAAATGTAGACAAGTTCAAGGGAGCTAAGCAGATCGACGCCGGCCTGGACGGCGGCGCGGGGATCGCGGCGCATAGCGTCATGGGCGATATTCCCACCGACCTGACCTCGGGCGACGTGTCTTTTACCTGGGAAGGGAAGAACCCGCGCGAGCAGCCCGTTTTTTCACTCCTGGGCGCGGATGAGAACATGTTGTCTACTTTCGGGATGCACCTACTGACAGGGCGTTTCTTCAACAAGGCCTTCGGCAACGACGATAGCAGCATCATCGCCAACGAGGCGGCCCTTCGAACGATGCACATGGACCCGGCGACCGCATTGGGTAAGATCATCAAATACGACGGCCGTAAGATGACCCTTATCGGAGTGGTAAAAGATTTCAACTTCAAGCCGGTGACGTCCGCGGTGGACCCGCTGCTCATCATGCATAATTGGGGTAGGGGCAACGAGTATGTAGTGGTAAAAACGGAGCCCGGCGCCACGGAAAAAGTGATCCCCCAGCTGCAGAAGCAGTACGGCGCCATCTATCCCAACGTCCCTTTTTCCTATGGCTTTATCGACCAGGACCTGAACCGGCTCTATACAACCCAGCAGCAGATGGGCAGCCTGTTCAATATCTTTAGCGTTTTAGCCATCTTCGTCTCCTGCCTCGGCCTCTTTGGCCTCTCGGCTTATACCACGCAACGGCGCATCAAGGAGATCGGGGTGCGCAAGGTCCTCGGCGCGAGTGTCACCGGCATCGTAAGCCTGCTGGCGCGGGAGTTCCTGCTGCCAGTAGCCCTGGCGACATTGATCGCCTTCCCGCTCGCGGGCTGGACTATGGACAAATGGCTGCATGGATTTGCCTTCCGCATCGGGCTGGAATGGTGGTTCTTCGCCGTCGCCGGATTGCTGGCCCTGGTGATCGCGCTGGCGACGGTGAGCTTCCAGGCGCTGCAGGCAGCCAGAGCCAACCCGGTGAAGAGCCTGCGAGCGGAGTAACATTCGCTGTGGCCGCCCCTAAAATAGTTTATATCTAACAGACTATTTACGACGACTTTACGTTGATGGTAAAGCTAAACGTCTGTATATGCGCCCCATCGCATTCCTCATCCTGGTGTTGCTTGTCGCCTCCTGCAACGGTCCTGACTCCGACAACGGCCCTGCCGGTGGCGAGGAGCTGCCTGCTACCACGTTTACCATCGACCCCACCAGAGATACGGTGCTCAAAACGCCTGGCGGCGCCACCCTGAAGATCACGGCCGGTTCACTGGCCGTCGAAGACGCCAACACCGTAAAGCTCCTG
The DNA here is from genome assembly GCA_026224995.1 of Puia dinghuensis. GTDB lineage: Bacteria > Bacteroidota > Bacteroidia > Chitinophagales > Chitinophagaceae > Puia > Puia dinghuensis_A. Next base: position 1,598 of record JAMFRX010000368.1, on the reverse strand, counting down.
GTGAAAGAGGCCTATACGCCCCAGGCGATGATCGATGGAAAGCTGCAAAACCGCACCAACAACAGCTCGGGCATGATCTACGTCAACCTGGCCCCGGGACAAAACGTTTCCATCCACCAACCGCTAGTCATCTCGATCCCCGTAGCCTATCCCCAAAAGGATATGATGGTGTACACCGGAAAGGTCGACGAAACCACCACCGTCAACTGGGGCGACCCCAGACCCTTGCAAGAGAATCCTGGCGTCCGGCAGGTAGACGCCGGGAAGTCGATCTTCCAGGCCAGTTGCGCCTCCTGCCATGGCCTCAGGAGAGCCGCCACGGGACCGCCCCTGGCCTGGATAACGCAGCGCCGGGACAAGCAATGGCTGTACGCCTTCACAAAAAGCAATGCGAAAATGCTCTGGCGCGGCGACGCCCTGACCTGCTACCTCTTCAACAGGTATAACAAGACGGCCATGCCCACTTTCCCCAGTCTCAGCAATGCGGACCTGGAAAGCCTCTACCGCTATATCGACTATGCCAGCCAGGGGATCGACAGCAATTCCGTCTTCGACGAGAAGCGATCGCTGGACAGCTGTGTCAAAAACGACCCCAACTGCAGTAGCATAGCCCAGCGGGCAAAAACGGTGACGGGACAGGAAACGGCGGACACCACGACGGCCGGCACGCAGACTACAGCCACCGCGCCGCCCACCCGGGCCAGCAACTATTATATCTTTACCATCGACAAGCACGGTTGGTACAATATAGCCCGCAGACCGGGTACTGAAACCGCGGCCGCCGAGGTGATCATCGAGGCCGTCGACTCTTCCCGGCGGGTGGAACCCTTGCAGGCCTGCCCCTGCTGGTGTAACGAGTCGGCCTACCGAAAGGCGGACAGCATCGCCCGGGCCAGGCCTGCCATGCACTAGACCTCATCATCCACTCATCCAATAATTTTCGGCTATAGAATTGGTTTTCCGTAACTTGTCGGAAGCAACCAATCTACTGCACATGAAGCATTCCATTCTCCTGATCGCCCTGTCCACAGGGCTGACATCCACCGTTATCGCGCAACGCACAGGCAACGGCGACGCCGCCGCCAAGCCTGCCGCCAGCATTAGTTCCGTCACGCAAAACCTCAAGAAGTTCGAAGGCTTCTACACCTTCTATTACGACGAGAAGACCGGTAAGCTCCTGCTGGAGGTCGACCGCTGGGGCCAGGAGTTCCTGTATTTCAGCAGCCTGCCGGAAGGCATCGGCAATGGTGGCGCGGAGCGCGGCCAGGGATCGGCCGTCATCGCGAAATTCATCAAGGCCGGACCCAAGGTCTTCCTCGTTCAGCCCGATGACGAGCACCGCAGCGTCCGGGGCAGCGCCGACGAACAAAAGGATGTGGCGGATGCCTTCTCCCAATCCATCCTATTCGGCTTTTTGCCTGTAGCAGTGGAAGGCGACAAGGCGCGCCTCAAGCGCACCGAAGGCGGAGAAACGCGAGTCGAGACCGTCAAGGCGGGGGACACTGTTCGCGGACTCCCGCTGACCGTGGAGAAGGTGGAATCCCGGCAGGACGTGGATAAAAACGGAGATGCTGTCGATCTTTCGCGGGTCACGCTGG
>JAMFRX010000367.1 GCA_026224995.1 Puia dinghuensis | reverse complement strand
CCCAGCGCGATTATTTCGGCGCTCATACCTATCAGCGGATCGACGAGGCGGGAACGTTTCACACGGAGTGGGAAAAGAGGCCGTAAGGCAAAAAAAGAATTATTATTGTTAAGACTCAACAGCTAGAATATGGCAAACCACAAAAGACCACCAGCCTCCCTGATCTTCATCTTCGGCGGCAGTGGCGATTTAAACTATAGAAAACTTTCTCCTGCACTTTATAATCTCTTTATCGACCAGTGGATGCCCGACAAGTTCGGCATCGTAGGCATCGGGCGCAGTCCATACAACGATGAGGACTATCGCGTCCGCCTTTTCAACGGGATCAAACAATTCAGCCGCCGGAAAATGGAGGAGAACGAGCAGTGGGGCGCATTTTCCCAGCACGTGACCTACCTGCAGATGGATGCTGAAAAAGACAATGATTATAGCAAGATCGCCGATATCGTCAAGGCCAAAGAGGCTGAGATGGGCGAACATCCCAATGTGATCTTTTACCTTTCCGTAGCGCCCCAACTGATGCCGGATATAGCCAAAAAGCTGGGCGCCCTGAAGATCTGCTCGGATACGTCTACCACCCGTATTGTGATCGAAAAACCTTTCGGTCATGATCTCAAGAGCGCCCATGAGCTGAACCAGCTCCTGATGAGCGATTTCAAGGAAGAGCAGATCTACCGCATCGACCACTACCTGGGCAAGGAATCAGTACAGAACATCCTGTCGCTGCGCTTTGCCAACGCCTTGTTCGAGCCCATCTGGAACCGCAATTATATCGAGCATGTACAGATCACGGTGGCAGAAACAGTAGGTGTAGAAGGCCGCGGCGGCTATTACGAGAGCTCCGGAGCGCTGCGCGACATGGTGCAGAACCATATCCTCCAGCTCATGTGCATGATCGCCATGGAGGCGCCGGTGAATTTCGAAGCCAATGAGATCCGCAATAAAAAGGTGGACGTGCTGAACGCCATCCGGCGGATCAGCAAGGAAGACGTCAATCAATATGCCGTCCGTGGCCAATATGGCGAAGGCTGGATGAAGGGCGAGAAGGTCCCGGGCTACAAACAGGAGAAAAGCGTAAATCCCAGCTCTTCCGTCGAGACCTTTGCCGCCGTAAAATTCTACATCGACAACTGGCGCTGGCAGGATGTACCCTTTTATGTCCGCACCGGCAAGCGCATGAACCAGAAGGCCTCCAATATTACCATACAGTTCAAAAAGGCGCCCAGCTATGCATTCCCGCCGGAGGCGGCCGAGACCTGGAAGGCCAATCGGCTGACCATCAGCATCCAGCCCGAAATGGAGGTCCGACTGCGATTCCAGGCCAAACGGGCCGGTCAGTCGATGACGCTGAACCCGGTAGAAATGATCTTCAATCCCAAGGATAACGAACATGAACCGGAAGCCTACGAGACCCTCCTGCTGGATGTCATGGAAGGCAATCCCACGCTATTCATGCGCGCCGATCAGGTGGAAGCTGCGTGGAAGATCGTGATGCCGATCCTGGAGACCTGGGAAAGCCGCCCGCCGGCAAGCTTTCCGAACTATAGCCCGGATTCCTGGGGACCGGAAGACGCGGATGCGCTTATCGCCAGGGATGGACTCAATTGGATCACCATGCCTCCCACCCAGTAGGGATAAAACAGATAAGTATGGAATTACACATCTACAAGGACGGTGAAGCGCTGAGCGTTGCCGCTGCCAAATGGATAGCCGATCGCATTGGCGCCACCCTGAAGTCGAAAGATCGTTTTACGATCGCGCTCTCTGGCGGTTCCACCCCCAAACGCCTGCACGAACTGCTGGCCCAGGCGCCATATAAGGAGCAGGTCGACTGGTCGAAGCTGCATATCTTCTGGGGTGACGAACGCGCAGTTCCTTTCGAAGACAGCCGCAACAACGCGAAGATGGCATACGATACGCTGCTCGACTTCGTCCCCGTCCCGTCCGCGCAGATCCATGTGATGCGGACGGATATCGAGCCGGAGCAGTCGGCTGCCGAATACGAAAAGATACTCCATCAATACTTCGACAGCACCCCCACGAGCTTCGATCTCGTGCTGCTTGGCATGGGCGACGACGGGCATACCCTATCTCTTTTCCCCGGTACGGAGATCGTGCATGAGGAAAAAGCCTGGGCAAAGGCCTTCTATCTGCCGGCCCAAAGCATGTACCGGATCACCCTTACCAAGACCATTGTTAACAAGTCTGCCTGCGTAGCCTTCTTGACAGCAGGACAGGCAAAGGCACATGCCTTGCATGAGGTCCTTAAAGGCGCTTATGACCCTGATAAATATCCCTCGCAGGAGATTAAGCCTTCCGGCGAGCTGCATTGGTTCGTCGATGAGGCAGCGGCGGCAGGGCTAAAATAATTTCTGGATCAGCTCGTCGCCGAGCTTTCTGTCTCCCTTGGTCCAGATTGCGTTGGGCGGAGGGAACTCGTTGATGTTGTAGCCGCTCTGCGCCTCGAAATCAAAAAGGGCATGCACATAGTCGTCGACGACGAGGGCGCATTTCATCCAATCCCGGGCCCAGATGATCTTCAGGGCAGCTGTATCAGCATCCGTTTCTTCCGGGTGCGTATTGCGGATGTGCAGGGCATCCAGTATCCGCATCCCATCCCCAGCTTCATCTTTCTCGATCGCATAGAAATACGCCGTCTCACCATCGTCTTCGAAGACTACACCATAGCGGTTCTCCGGGGAAACACTTTCTATAAAAGTATCCTGGCCTGCGATCCAGTCCTGCTCCTGCATGAGATATCCGTTCATGGCTTTGTTTGTTTTAACCAATCCACGATACCGAGATAGATCTTCTGCGCCACGGCCTTGCGGAAAGCCGGTTTCAGGATCTTCTTCTCGTCCTCCGGATTGCTGAGAAAAGCGACTTCCACCAGCGCGTTGGGATAGTCGGTAGGTCCGCTAAGCGAAAAATTGAAACCTCCGACGTTGCCATGTTCCTTGAGACCCAGGGTAGTCATCCTGTCCAAAATGGCGAGGCTCAAGGGCCGGAAGCCGGGATACCGGTAATAGGTACTCACACCCTGAACGGTATCGGAAGAGGTAGAGTTCAGGTGGATGCTTACCAGAAAATGGGGATCATATGCCTTGAGCATAGCGATCCGCTCGGGCATGCTGAGGGAAGTATCCTTCGTACGGGTCATAAAGACACTCTTTACGCCTGCCGTCTTCAGCAGCTTCTGCAGCTGCTCCGCGATCAGCAGGGTATACTCTTTTTCCAGCACCTTGCTGTTGACTCCGCTGGCGCCACTGTTATCCCCGCCATGTCCTGGATCGATGGCGATGCGCAGCTTGCGAATATCCAGCACGGCCGGCTGCCGCCGGATGCGGATCACCAGGTGCCTGCCCAGGCTGTCATAGGCGATGGCATAGCCCCAATGCTGGGTATGCTTGAGCTGGATATAGATGCGATACACATCGTCTTCCACCTGCTCGTACCAGGTATTCCTGATCTCTTTGGCCGAATGCAGCTGCGTGATCCAATTGGTATTGCTGGTCACTCCGAAGACATCTATTGCTACCCGTGAAGGGTCGAGGAGCTGAAAGCTGCGATAAGGATAGCGGTCGTCCAGGCTGAGGGTGACATAATCCGAGGCGGTATCGCCGAAAACCCTGAGGTTACCGGTGAGATGGGGGTTATGCGGGACGGGTCTGTTCGCCTGCTTGTCCTGCAGGAGCAGGCTGCTCTTGGCGATATAGGCATAATGTTGCGCCGAGAGCCTGACCTTATAATCTGTTTTGAAGCTGTCGACGATCTTTACCAGGATGTTGGAATCAAGGTAGCCGATCTTGGCGCCGCCGAGCCGGTCATCCCCGATGCCGTATTCCATAAAGGGAAGCGGACCAGTGGTCCTGGCCATCCAGACACTGTCTTGGGAAGAACCCGCGAGCGCCGTCAGCAGCAGCATAGATATTATCAGTATTCGCATCGTGTAATTTACGCATTTTTGCTTTGTTCGGCCCTTCGGCCAATGGACCGGTGGTCCATTAAAAGAAAACAGCGCCCGAAACCGGAACGCTGCCTCTTCTCATGTATGACCCGAAAAATCCTGTGTCGTTTAGAGCGGATACTTGTTATCGCTGATCAACCGGTCGGCGATCCGGCGCCGGGCGGCTTTACTGTTGAAAGGGTCGACCTTTGTAAACCGTTTGAGCCCCAGGAGCATCATCCGCTGCTCATCGCCTTCGGCGAATGCGTTGATGGCGTCCTTCCCGGACTTGCTGATGCTGTCGGCCGCATCGTAAAGGTAGGTCCGCATGATATCGAGCTCGAAGCCGGCGCCGGCTTCGCCGCGCTGGTCGGTGAGCTTCCAGGCTCGCAGCAGAGCGCTCTCCGCTATGAAGGTCGTGATGGTCATGTCGGCGATATTCATCAGGATCTCCTGCTCGCTATCCAGCTTCATCATCAGCTTTTGAACCGCCGCGCCTGCCGTCATGAGGATCGCCTTCTTAAAATTCTGGATGAGCTTCTTTTCCTTCGCAAAAGGAGCGTCGTCATCGCTGCCGAAATCGGGAATGCTCATCAGCTCTTTGGAAACCGCCATAGCAGGTCCCATGATGTCCAGCCGGCCCTTCATGGCCCGCTTGAGGATCATGTCCACGGTGAGCAGGCGATTGATCTCATTAGTCCCTTCATAAATGCGGTTGATGCGGCTGTCGCGATAGGCCTTTGAAATGATATATTCGTCGCTGAAGCCGTTGCCACCATGGATCTGAACGCCTTCATCCACCACGAGGTCCAGCATCTCGCTGCCGTAAACCTTTAGGATGGCACATTCAACGGCATATTCTTCGGCCGCGCCCAACACCGCTTCGTTAAAAGGCTTGCCGTCGGCCACCAGGCGCAGCTCCTTGTCGTCGATCCATTTGGTCGTCCGGTACAAGGCGGTCTCCGCCGTCCAGATGCGGATGGCTATCTCGGAAAGCTTGTGCTTGATGGCGCCAAAATTGGCAATGGCCGTCTTAAACTGCTCGCGGGTCTTCGCATATTCTATCGAGGTTGTGGCAGCTCTTTTTGCGCCGCCTGCTGCCGCTGCGCAAAGCTTCAGCCTGCCGATATTGAGGATATTGAAGGCGATGATGTGCCCTTTGCCAATTTCCCCCAGCAGGTTCTCAACCGGGACTTTGCAATCCTGGAAATACAGCTGTACGGTAGAGGAGCCCTTGATGCCCATCTTATGCTCTTCAGGCCCCTGGGTGAACCCTTCGAAGCCGCGCTCTACAATAAAGGCCGAGAACTTGTCGCCGTCGATCTTGGCGAAGACAGTATAGACGTCCGCGAACCCGCCGTTGGTGATCCAGCATTTTTGCCCGTTGAGCAAATAATATTTGCCGTCGGCCGAAAGCTTCGCTGAGGTCTTGGCGCCCAGCGCGTCGCTGCCACTGTTCGGCTCGGTGAGGCCGTATGAGCCCTTCCATTCGCCGCTCGCGAGCTTGGGAATGTATTTTTTCTTCTGCTCCGGCGTCCCGAAATACAGGATGGGCAGCGTACCTATGCCGGTATGCGCCGATACGGCTACGGAAAAGGAAAAACCGCCCCCCAGCCCTTCGTTCACCAGGGTGGCCGTGATAAAGTCCTTTCCAAGCCCCCCGTATTCCTCCGGAACAGCCGCCCCCAGCAGACCCTGCTCTCCTGCCTTTTCTATCAGGGAAGGCATCAGGCCCGGTTCCAGCTTGTCAATGCGATCGAGGACGGGTAGGACCTCCGCATCCAAAAAGGCGGCGCACATGTCCTTTACCATTTTCTGCTCTTCGTTGAAGTCTTCGGGAATAAAAGTTTCGAAGGGAGAGCTTTCTTTTATCAGCCATTCGGCGCCCTTGAGGGCCTGCGATTTTTCCGTTGATGCGCTCATAGAAAACAGTTTTATTATAAGAGAATAGAATTATCTATCGGAGATTATCGTACACAATTTGCAAAACTTCCTTGCAGATGTCGATGCGGTCTGGCGGAACGCCTTCCAACGCCTCATTCAGCAACGCTTCAGCCAGGGCCATGGTCTCTTCCTGCAGCTTTTGCGCCTGCCGGGTGACATAGATCAGGTTGATGCGCCGGTCGCTTTCCGAAGGCACCCGCTTTACCAGCTGCTGCTTCTCGAGGTTGTCCACCAGCCTGGTGATGCTTGGCTTGTCACGAAAGGTGGCGCTGCAAAGCTCCTGCTGGCTCTTTCCGTCCTCCTTCCATAAATGATAAAGCACGCTCCACTGCTCTATCGTGATCTTCAGCCCCGCCGCATTGAACCGCTTTTGCAGGTTGCGGGCAATGGCCGTGCTCGCCTTGCCGGTGATAAAGCTATAAAGCTCTCCTTTTTTGAATTGGTTGTTTGGCATATAGTTAGTTAAACAACTAATCTAAGATAAAGCAATTTTTTGGATCAAAAGAATTTTCTTGCGGGATTCTTGAAAAAAGATTAAATTTAATGGTCTATTTCATACTCTCCACATATCCTCCGCTTACTTCCCTCAAGTGATCCGCTGATTATAGCCAATTTCTCCCGTAGAATCCTTCCCCTGATTAATCCTCCTTACAGTTGATCTTACCCCGCATTCCGTTATTTTTTTAACCCCTAAACGGTTGTCCTATGTCTAAATTTCTACTTACAGGTTTAACCTGTTTGACCCTTTGCGCCACCTCTTCCGCGCAACATCTCAAAATTGCCGTTATCGGCTCTTCTACTGCCGTGGGCACCGGCGCCTCGATTCCCGACAGCTCCTGGGTAAACCTGACTCAGGCGTACTTCAAGAGCCTTCACGAGATCGATACGATCTATAACATGGCGTTGGGGGGAACCTTTACGGGCGATGGCGTGGACACCATACCTTATGCCCTTGCCCGTAACCCCGATCTTGTACTCGTGTCGTATGTGTCCAACGACGCCGCCGGCGATATCGCCGTGCCGGTTACCATGCAAAACCTCCGGACGATCTACCAGGCCGTCATCAATGCAGGAAAAGTGTGCTATATCACGACCCCGCATCCCAGAAACTTTTTAAACGGGTCCCAGAACATAAAGCAGGTGGCGGTAAGGGACTCCACCTTGTTAGAATTTCCGGGATTTACCCTGGATTTCTGGGATGTCCTGGTAGCCGCCAATTCCGATACCCTTAATCCCATTTACAACTCCGGCGATGGGGTCCATGTGAACAACGCAGGTCATCAGCAGCTCTTTCAGATAGTCAAGAATGCCAATATACTCAGCTCGCTGGTCCCACTGGCCGTGATCACGGATAGCTTTACCGCGGTGCCGCAACAGCAGGATGTCCTTCTAAGCTGGACCTCGCAGGTAGCGGGTCCCGTCGACTTCGTTATCCAGCGAAGCGAAGACGGAAATTCCTTTGCCGCTATCGGCCAGGAAAATGCGGCCGACAATCAGCCCGGCACCCATTATAGCTGGAAGGATGCGTCGCCCTCATCAGGCAGATCCTATTATCGCTTGCAGACTACGACAAACGGCTCGCCATCTTTCTCGCCGGTAGTGAGCCTCCTCCGAACTGTCGAAGACTGGACCCTCTCCAGCATCTATGTCCAACCGGGCGGCGCTCAGCTAACGGCGGAGATCCAAAGTGCCAGGAGCAGAAATATAACCCTATCCGTCATCGACGCGGGAGGAAAAACACTCATCCATAAGGCCGGTCAAATCAGCGCTCCGGCTTCACAGCTCACGTTGTCACTAAATGGTCTTGCACAGGGCCAGTATTATCTCAGGATCGATGCCGATGACGGCAGGATCGCCACAAAGGCTTTTCTGAAATGGTAGTACGGGGGCAAATCACGAAGAAGCTGTAGATTTAACGCGAATTCGTTTCGCATGGACAGTGCATATCTTCCGATCGGCGACTCCCGCCTCCACTATTCCGTTTTCGGAACAGGCAGCCGCCTCCTGCTTTGCTTTCATGGCTATGGCGAGTCTGCCACCAGCTTCGCATTTCTCGACGAGCTCCTGACCCGGGAATTCACCGTTGTGGCGATAGACCTGCCTTTTCATGGCGGCACACAATGGCAGGGGGAAGCATGTTTGGAACCCAGGGATCTTCTGGCTGCGCTGGAACGGCTGATCATCGGATTTCCCTGGCTGCAGGGAGGCTGGTGGCTCCTCGGCTACAGCATGGGTGGCAGGGTGGCCTTGCAGCTGCTGGAGCTGGTTCCTGAGAAGATCCGGCGGATGGTCCTGCTCGCGCCGGATGGTCTCCACGTGAATCCCTGGTACTGGCTGTCCACCCAAACGCTGACGGGCAACTACGTTTTCCGCCGGACGATGAAAAGACCAGCCTGGCTTTTCTTCCTGCTACGCACCGGCAATCGCCTAAAGCTGGTAAACCCAAGCCTCTTTAAGTTCACCAGCCATTATATCGACGACGAAGATGCCCGTCAACAGCTGTACGCCCGTTGGATGGCTATGCGCGCTTTCAGACCGGGACTACCGGCAATCGCCAGGCTCATCCGCGATCACCAGATACCAGTAGAGCTTCTATATGGCAGCTTCGACCGCATCATCCGCTGGCAACGTGCCGAGCGCTTCAAGCGATCCTGCTCTCCTTACTGCAAGCTCACGCTTCTTTCGGCAGGACACCAGCTGCTACAGCCTAAATTCATGGAAATCATCGTGAACGCCCTATATTTACCAATCGCCTGACATGATGCTTCCTCTTACACTTCTGGCCTGTCTGCTCTTCATCCTTTATGCTGCGCTGATCCTCACCTACCAGCGGGTATGGACGGCTATTCCGGTCATTGTACCCGCACAAACGGAAACCCGGACGACAAAGATCAGCATCCTGATACCAGCCCGCAACGAAGAACTGCCAATCGTAGAATGCTTGCGCTCGCTCGAACAGCAGACCTATCCCCGGGACTTATTTGAGATCATCGTCCTCGACGACCATTCTACCGACGGTACCGCGGCCGCCGTAACCGCTTTTGCGAATGGCCGGCTCCGGGTGAGCTGCCTGCGCATGGCAGAGGTTTCGCAACCGGAGCAACTAATAGCCCATAAGAAATTTGCAATCGAGTACGGGGTACGGGTTTCTACGGGTGAGCTGATCGTAACAACCGATGCCGACTGCAGCTTTCATCCCCACTGGCTCTCGGCATTAGCCTCCTGCTATGAAGAGAAGGGAGCCAAATTCATTGCCGCACCTGTTCGAATCGTCTCCCGGAAACGATCCCTGCTCTCGATCTTCCAGACCCTGGACTTTATTGCCCTGCAGGGAATAACCGGCGCGGCCATTTACAATGGATTCCATTCCATGTGCAATGGCGCCAATCTGGCCTATTCAAAAGAAGCTTTCTATGCCGTAGACGGATTTCGGAGTATCGACAAGATCCCCTCCGGCGATGACATGTTCCTGATGCACAAGATCCGGCTGCGCTATCCGGAAAAAATAGTTTTCCTGAAAAGCCGCGAAGCCATCGTCACCACCAGGGCGGAGACGACCTGGAAAGGATTTGTCCACCAACGAACCCGTTGGGCCAGTAAGGCAGATCAATATGATGACCGGCGTATTTTTTGGGTCTTGTTGCTGGTCTATCTGCTGAACGTATTGTTTATCGCATTGCCGCTAGGCGCCTTTTGGAATTTCTGGTGGCTGTGGCTGTTCCTGATCCTGCTGGTCGTAAAAACGCTCGTGGAGTATCCCTTTGTCAGCGCCGTGGCGGCTTTTTTTGGCCAGCGTAGCCTAATGGTTTATTTTGCCCCGCTCCAGCCTTTTCATATACTTTATACCGTAGTCATCGGCTGGCTAGGCCAATTCGGCAGCTACCAATGGAAAGGCAGAAAGATCAGTAAAGGAAGGGAAAGCAGAAAGATTAGTAAATGAAGGGAAAAAGAAATATCGCCCAACGCCTGCTACGCAACAAAGGCGCAATCTTCGGCCTGTTCGTCATTGGCGCCGCATTCGTCGTGGCGGTAATCGCCTATTTTGTCGCGCCCGATCATTCCCCCGACGCCAACCGCATCATGGTAGAGATCGGAGGCCGAAAGCCAGGGTACCGCCAACGCTTTCTGCTGATAAGAAAACAGCAGCAACCGCAGCCCGTCTCCTTCTTCCATCAGCTGCTCTATGGCCGCGAAGACACCTGCGACTATCTGCCCATAAACAGCTACATAATTCAGGGAGACAGTGTGGTCGTGGAGAAGTTCATCGATGAAGGCGTGGCGGAAAGACGTTCTTTTTCGCTGGACCAGCTCGGCATCACACCCGGAGGTCTGCAGACGGCCGGCCCGGCCGGCCCCATCCCCGTGAAGACCCAGACTTTCTGGCTGGGTACAGACAAATACGGCCGCGACATCCTGAGCCGGTTGCTCATTGGCGTTAGAGTCAGCCTGGCCGTCGGAATGGTGACGGTGCTCCTTTCCTTGAGCGTAGGCGTCCTGCTTGGCGCGCTCGCCGGATATTTCCGGGGACGCGTAGATGAGATCATCCTCTGGCTGGTGAACGTGATCTGGAGCATCCCCACGCTCCTGCTGGTCTTCGCCATCATGCTCGTGCTGGGCAAAGGGTTTTGGCAGGTGTTCGTGGCAATAGGCCTCACCCTCTGGGTAAATGTGGCCCGTATCGTCCGCGGCCAGGTGCTGGCCGTGAGAGAGCGGGAATATGTAGAGGCCGCCAGGGCGCTGGGCTATTCTCATAGCCGTATCCTGTTCCGACATATCCTGCCGAATATAATGGGACCCGTGTGGGTGGTGGCCGCCAGCAATTTCGCTTCCGCCATCGTCATCGAGGCGGGGCTCAGCTTTTTAGGCGTAGGCGTACAGCCGCCGCAGCCCAGCTGGGGGCTGATGATAAAAGAGAACTATAATTTTATTATTACGCACAACCCCATTTTAGCCCTTGCGCCTGGCCTGGCTATCATGTTCCTCGTGCTGGCATTCAACCTGCTCGGCAATGGATTGAGAGACGTGCTGGATGTGAGAGTATAGGAAAAGGTTATTCCTTAAAGACCTGTACGTTGCGGGTAAAGCTTTCGTCGAGAGAAATAAAGGTTTCCGTACGCTCGATGCCCTTAATCTTCTGCAGCTCATCGTGCAGAACGAACCTAAGCTGGTTGATATCCTTGCAAACGATCTCCGCAAACATGCTGTAGTTGCCGGTGGTATAGTTTAGCCGCACGATCTCGGGGATCTTCTGCAGCTCTCTTGCGACACTGTCGTACAATGAGCTTTTCTCAAGGTAAATACCGATGAACGCAATGACATCATAGCCCAGCTGCTTGAGATCTACGTGTAATTTTGTACCTTTAACGACGGCCAGTTCCTGCAATTTTTTAATACGTACGTGGATCGTACCTCCCGAAACAAATAGCTTCTTACCCAGCTCAGCATAAGAGATCTCTGCATTTTCCGTCATTTCATGAATGATCTGCAGATCTAATTTGTCGAGATTCAATTTAACTGCCATTTAAATAAAGTTTTTGAATTTTCTCTACGTTAATATGCAAATATTTGAATATTTTTGAAAATATAAAAATTTTTATTCAAAAATTGTGAATATTTCGGGCATTTCGTTAATTTTGTTTCAATAACGACCTCATAGTTCTTTAAGATTGTGGAGTGATGAAACTTGGCAGACATGCCCTCTTGTCTCGGGGGTGGGGAGTACGGGATAAACATAGTGTAATGCCGGGTCCGACCAAAATCGGACTCGACTGGGGTTGACCACCACACATTGCGCTACCGCCAACCGCCCCGTGTAGGTTCGAATCCTTCCTCTACAGCGTATGAAAGGCGTAACTAATTAGTTAATAATTGGTTACGCCTTTTTGCATTTGGGAAGGATGTGAAAGGGGAGCAGATTTGGGGGTTTTCCCTACTTTTGCCTGCACCATTATATATACCCCCAACCTTAACTATGAGCATTTGGTCTTCTATTAAGTCAATAACATTTGACCTGTACCGCTACTTCACAAAAGGCGCTAAGATCGATGCCGCTTTGGTTTTCAATGGCAGAATGCGGCTTAACACAGGTGATGTTGGTCCCAAAATAGGAGCTACCCCAATCGAATTTGAGCCGGGCAGAATTGCATACAGGGCCGAAGACATCCTCCGACGCTGGGAGGTTATCTCAAAATATCGGTTGAAACT
>JAMFRX010000366.1 GCA_026224995.1 Puia dinghuensis | reverse complement strand
ATCTTGCCCAGGGTGGAATAGGAGGCCAGGTGGTGAAGGATAAGATGGGAGTTGTCGGGGTAGTCTTTGAAGACGCCGGTGACTTCGTAGGTTTCAAGGGACCCATCGCTTTGGGCTCTTAGTCGTTTTCCCATTGGGTTGTCGTCGCCGAAATATTTGCGGGCCATTGTAGCTGACAGGACGATCTTATCGGGGCCGTCGAGGGCGGTGGCGGGATCGCCTTTCAGGAATTGGACGTCGAGGAGGCGGAGCATAGCCGGATCGGCGTAGTAGCCTTTGGTCTCGTTGAATTTTATATTCTTCTCCGGGTTGAGGAGCAGGAGATTGGCGTCGATGAGCCGGCCATAGCTGTCCACCTCCGGGAGTTCTTTTTTCATCGTGGGGGCGATGGCGGGGTAGGAGGTAGCGGATTTCCAGGCCAGCTTTCCCTGCTGGTAGCGGTCGAGTCGTACCCTGACGATGCGGCCGGCGTTTTGCTGAAAGGCGTCGTAGCTGCGCTCATAGGCCACATAGTGGAAGATGAGCAGGCAGCAGGTGATGCCAATGGTCAACCCGAAGATGTTCAGGGCGGAGAAGCCTTTCCTCTTTGTAAGGTTCCGCCAGGCGAGCTGCAGGTGATTTCTTAACATATTTAGACGGTGTTATTCGCTACGCAAAGATTTCACAGGGTTGGCTAATGCTGCTTTGATTGCCTGGATGCTGATAGTCGCCAGGGCGATGGCTGAGGCCAGGATGCCTGCCGCCAGGAATAGCCACCATTGGATGGAAATGCGGTACGCGAAATCCTGGAGCCAGTGGTGCATGATGAACCAGGCCACGGGGAAGGCGATGAGCGCGGCGATGGCCACGAGCTTCAGGAAGTCGCGGGACAGGAGCTGGACGATGCTGCCGGTGCTGGCGCCTAAGACCTTGCGGACGCCGATCTCTTTTATCCGCTGGGTGATGGTGAAGGCCGAGAGGCCGAACAGCCCCAGGCAGGCAATAAAAATGGCTATGCCCGAGAAGGCGGTGAAGAGCGTGCCCTGCTGTTGTTCCGTTCTATAGAGCTTTTCGAACCGGTCGTCCAGGAAGGTGTAGCCGAAAGGCACTTCGGGCATGTAGCGTTTCCAGGTCTTCTCCAGGTGAGCCAGGGAGCCGGTGATGTCGCTGCCGGCTAGCTTGACGGAGATCTTGTCGAAGCCGTCGCCGGTCTTGATGGATGTGGGCATGACTAAGATGATGGGCAGTATGCTCTGGCGCATGGACTCGAAATTGAAATCCCCCATGACGCCGATGATCCGGCCTTTCTGGCCGCCATAGGTGAAGCTCTTACCGACCATGTCCTGCGGGGTTTTGACGCCCAGGACTTTAGTAGCGGCCACATTGAGCACGAAGCCGTTGCTATCGGTACCGTATGCGCGGGAGAAGCCGCGGCCGGCGACGGTAGGGATGCCATAGACCTTCAGAAAATCGTAGTCGACGCCGACGTATTTGATGTCGGCGGTCACGGGGCGCATGGAGTCGCCTGCCTGGGTGGAAGCGCCCTGCATATCGAGAAGCCGGCCGCTGGGGATGCGCGAGGAGCGGGTCGCTTCGAGGATATGGGGGTCTTGCAGGAGGTCCGAGCGGAAGGACTCGTAGGTCTTATGGAGAGCGACGTTGTCGTCCAGGGTGACGATATGTTCCTTGTTGAAGCCCAGGGAGGCATTTTGCATAAAATGCAGCTGCTGGAATACCACGGCCGTGCTGATGAGCAGGACGATAGAGATGGCGAATTGGGCGATGACGAGCACCTTCCGGAGGGAGACGGTGCTGCTGCCGGCTTTGAAGAGTCCTTTGAGCACTATCACGGGCTGGAAAGAGGACATAAAGAGCGCGGGGTAGATGCCGGAGAGGAGGCCGACGATCATGGGCGTCAGCAGCAGCGGCACCAGGACGCGGGCCTGCAGCAGGATATGCGGATTGAGCTGGAGGCCGGTGAAGTCGTTGATAAAAGGCAGGGACACGACGGCGAGCGCTGTTGCCAGTATGAGGGCCATATAGGAAATGAGGATCGACTCGCAAAGGAATTGGGCGATCAGTTCCTGCCGCCTGGCGCCGGAGACCTTGCGGATGCCTATCTCTTTTGCCCGGAGCGTAGAGCGGGCGGTAGAGAGGTTCATATAATTGATGGAGGCGATAAGCAGAATGAAGAGCGCGATAGCGCCGAAGACATACACCCGGTTGATATCGCCGTTCTCCTCTATCTCTTCGTCCAGATGGGAGCGAAGGTGGATATCCGTGAGTGGCTGCATATAGAGCTTCGTACCCAGCGAGGGCCGGGAAGACGGGTCTTTTTTGTCGAAGGGCATGTGCCGGTCGAGGAAGGCAGGGAACTGGGCTTCGATGTTATGGGCCGGATAGTGGTCCGGAAGAAGGAGGTAGGTATAGAAGGCGTTGTTACCCCAGTTGTTCTGCAATCCCTGTTCGCCATAGATGGCGGAATCCTTGAGGGTGGCGAAGGACATGAGGATCTGGGGATGCAGGTGGGCATTGTCGGGCAGGGGTTGGAAGATGCCGGTTACCTTGAAATTAAAATGGTTGTCGAGGCGGATGACCTTGTTGATGGGGTTGGCGTCGCCGAAATAGCGGTGGGCGACGGCCGGGGTTATGACGATGGAAAACGGGT
>JAMFRX010000365.1 GCA_026224995.1 Puia dinghuensis | reverse complement strand
GCAGGCGCCATCTTTCGCCAGCGAGCCCATTACTACCGGGAACCCTGGCAAGCGGTATGCGGTCGGGAATGTCCAGTCGGACACGGCTATAGCGATTAAAACCACCGCCACGGTCAACAGACAGGTCACGATGCCCGTGGATATCACCGTGGCGGGCTTCTATTCCCTCGATCTCCATTATGCCAACGGCAATGGCCCCATCAACACCAGTAATAAATGCGCTATCCGGACGCTCCGCGAAAACGGCAGGTTCCTGGGCACGGTCGTTTTACCCCAGCGCGGGGAAGACTGGAAAAAGTGGGGATTCTCCAATGGTGTTTCCGTCTACCTGTCGAAGGGCAGGCATGTCTTACGGCTGGATCTCGAACCTCAAAATGAGAACATGAATGGGGAGGTAAATGAGGCCAGGCTGGATTATTTGCGGATCGTACCGGTGTTTCGGCATCGAGTGAACGACTAATTGTCGTCTGCACCTCTTTTTTTGCAGTTTGTCTGTGAAATCCGCTGTTGGTTGAAAAGAGCGTGCAGATAGCCGTCGCTGTATTACTTTGGTGCTTCCAACCAATTTCCTTCGATACACCGGTAGATTTTCCACATTTAAATCAACATTGTTATGACCGAACCTTTACGCAAGGGTGCGCCAGGGCTTGTATTGCCTTATGTCCTGGCGGTTGGTATGATCATTCTTTCCGGCAAGCTGCGGGCTCAGCATACGGAGATCGTGGTCCAGGGAGGAGGCACGGTGAGTGTCACGGGCGGCTTCACCATATTAAAGGATGTAGATCTGCATTGCGACGGCCAATGGCAATCCAGTGGCGGGATCACGCTTTTTTCCGGCGAAAGGGGCACCAGCGCCGGCGGCAGCGGGACTATCCGCCTGTGGGAAGTGCAAATGGGGAAATCCCAACCTGCTACGCTTACCCTCAATTCGGAGCTGCAGGTAGCGAGCGCCGTGGACTTCAAGGGTGGGTTCATCGAGCTCAATGGGCAGGAACTGCAGCTTGCAGCTACGGCCCAGCTGAATGGAGAGAATGATCAGAGCCGGATCACCGGTCTTCAAGGAGGAAAGGTAGTCGCTTCGGCTTCTGGCGTCAGTGGGCCCAGCCAGCTCAATGTAGGAAACGTGGGGGCCATGCTGACCAGCTCGGCCAATCTTGGAAATCTCACCGTAAACCGGTCGCAAATGCCGGCGACGAGCAGCGGCATAGGCATCCAACGGACCTATTTCATTCAGCCGCAGAACAATACGGCGCTGGATGCGACGCTGCGGTTCTATTACCTGGATGCCGAGCTCAATGGGAACGACGCCACTACGCTGAACTTGTGGAAAAGTGTCGATGGTATCGGCTGGACGCTTGTTGGCGCGGACACCCGGGATACGACCGAACACTATGTGGAAAAGACCGATATCGCGGACCTGAGCTACTGGACGCTGGCCGATGCCAGCAATCCGCTGCCGCTGAAGCTGATCAGCTTTTCGGCGGTGTGCGCCGGCAGCTATGCGTTGATCGAATGGAAAACCGGCACGGAGAGCCAGCTGAACGATTTCCTGGTGCAGCGCAGTACGGACGGCACAAACTGGTCGACGTTGGGCAGTGTAGACGCGACGAATGCCGCGGAGGGCGCCAGCTATTCTTTTAAAGATGTCGCTCCTCAGCAGGATTGTTTTTACCGGCTCGAGACCGTTGATCGGGATGCTACGGTGACCTATAGTCCGGTCTTTCGCGGCGGCTGTTCGGATATCGCGTTGCCTTTTCTGGTGTATCCCAATCCCGCGGTCAGTCAGGCGGTGGCGCAGATCTCGTTGCGACAGGCGGCGACGGGCAAATTGCAGGTGCTGAGCATTTCCGGTCAGACCGTATACGAGGCTGTGTGGAACCTGCAGCCGGGGATGAACCAAATGATCATCCCGGTGCCGGGCTGGGCGTCGGGCTCTTATCTTCTGCGACTGGTGCTGCCCGATGGGGTACAAACGACACAACTTATTAAAGAATAAAAGGCTTAAAATTAACTACTCATGAAAAAGAATTTCTATCTCTCTGTGATGCTTTTACTGGTTTGTATGGCCGCCTTTGCCCAGGTCGGGATCAATACGGATGGAACAAACCCTGACTCCAGCGCTATGCTCGATATCAAGAGTGCAACAAAAGGGATCTTAGTGCCCAGGATGAGCTCGACGCAGCGTATTGCTATAAAGAGTCCCGCAAAGGGTTTGTTGGTATACGACAGTACTACGACTTCGTTTTGGTTTCATAATGGCGTCTCGTGGTCGGAGATCACTACCGGTGCTAACGGGTGGAATCTGACCGGTAACAGCAATCTGAACCCGGCGGCCAATTTTATCGGTACCACGGATAAGGAACCGCTTGTCTTTAAAGTAAATGATACGATTGCAGGAAGACTGGACAGCACATCGAATGTGTCTTACGGCGTTGGAGCGCTGTTGGCCAATACCACCGGATATGGCAACACGGCTATCGGGAATAAGGCGCTTTATACCAATGGGACCGGCGCCATTATTGCCAATGATGAGGGAACCCGGAATACGGCGGTGGGCGAGCATGCGATGTATGCCAATACCAAGGGACTGTACAATACGGCAGTAGGATACCAGGCGTTGGAAGCCAACACGACCGGGTATTTTAATACCGCTTTGGGCTATGGCACGCTTGGAGCGAATGTCAACGGCCAGAGTAATACGGCTGTCGGGCTTGTCGCGCTTACTTACAATACCAGCGGTTTGTTCAATACGGCTTTGGGCACGAGGGCCTTGCAAAATAATACTACAGGAAGCTCCAATATCGCTATCGGCAGCATGGCTTTATACAACAATACGGGAGGCAGCAGCTTAATAGCCATCGGGGATTCCGCGTTATATAACCAGCTTCCAAACAGGTTCGGCTATATTGGTAACGTTGCCATTGGAACGATGGCGCTTTATGGAAATACGACGGGGACGAATAATACGGCGACAGGATACCAGGCGCTCAACGCCAACTCTTCCGGCTTTGGCAATACCGCGTATGGGTCCAATGTATTGGCCGGCAACACTACGGGGAACCATAATACCATTGTCGGCAGCCAGGCAATGACTACCACAGCTACCAGTACATATCTTACGGGTCTTGGCTATGGCGTAGCGGCTACGGCGGACAATTTGACCAATGCCACGGCTATTGGAGCCGAAGCCTTTGTAAGTCAAAGCAACTCGATGGTATTGGGTAGCATCAATGGTCAAAATGGCGCTTCTTCTTCCGTGAATGTGGGCATCGGCACTGCCGCC
Source organism: Puia dinghuensis (assembly GCA_026224995.1). Taxonomy (GTDB): domain Bacteria; phylum Bacteroidota; class Bacteroidia; order Chitinophagales; family Chitinophagaceae; genus Puia; species Puia dinghuensis_A. The sequence goes on along the minus strand of JAMFRX010000365.1, from coordinate 9,561 downwards.
CCGCTGGCGCCGCTGCACATTCATTCCGCCAATGCCGACAATTTTCAGAATGCGAAAACGCTTTATCTGGACGATGCGAACAGTGTTCCAACCATTCGTTTCCAGGGTAGCGGGGCGTATGCCAGGAAGTGGTGGAATATCACACTGGAGCCTTACACGCCTTCCTCGGGTGATAATGCAGGTATTCCGGGGACTTCTCTTGTCCTCAGCAATGATGAGGATTATCCGAATGTGCGGTTCGAACAGGGACTGACCTATTTTTTAGGTGACGTGATCACCACGGGCGATGCCACCGTACAGGGGACATTGCATTTATCCAACTCGATCAATTATTCGGACGTCCGGCTGAAGAAAGATATCGAGCCGCTGCAAAATGTCATGCCGGATGTAATGAAGCTTAAAGGGTATACGTATTACTGGAAAAACAATAGAGATACGACGGAGCAGATCGGCGTGCTGGCGCAGGAAGTGCAAAAGATCTATCCCCAACTGGTACAGGCAGATAGTAAAGGGATACTTGGGGTGAATTACGTGCAGCTTATTCCGGTGCTGTTAACCGCGGTAAAGGAACAACAACAAGAGATAGATGAACTAAAGGAAGAAATAAAAAGGGTTGAAACGATGTTGAAAGGAAAATAAAGGATCCCGCCTTTACTGTCCGGCCTCCGGAAGGAAGATCCTCGTCGGAAACGAGATATTTTATGGCGATGCCTTCTTATAATACATTGGAAAACAAATTTTTATGAGATACTGGCAATTTTGCCATACTCTGAGGGAATATTTGCCTAACTTTAGGACAAAGAATTGACCATGCAAAAAGTAAGGATAAAAACCGTGACGGTCGAAGCACCATATGCAGTAACGGGAAATCGGGTATTAAGGGGGCTGAAGGATGTTGACGTATTGTTGTATATCGACCTCCATGTGATTGACGCCAACTATCTGAAAGGCATCAAAAAATTGACAAGATTTGCAGATGCTGCCATTGCCGACTGGTTGCACATCAGCCCGCGGACCATGCGTAGCTACGAGGCGGCAAATAAAGTGTTTGATAAGAAGCTGAGTGAACAGGTAGTTATGATGCGAGCCGTATTTGAAAAAGGCAACGCCGTTTTTGGTAATATGGAAGCCTTCGACACCTGGCTGGACACGGGCAATTTTTTCTTTGATGATAAAAAGCCCAGCAGCTTTCTCGACACCACCAGCGGGATGCGTTACATCTTCGATCGAATGACGGCCATGGAGTATGGCGATAATGTGTAAGCCATGGAACTCTTTCGAATCTCGCTGGATATCTATGCCGAAGCGCTGACCACATCGAATAAAGCGAACCGGTGGAATCTCGAAGCGCAATCGGTGCTGTACGCAGGCTCGTCAAGATCACTGTCCACCCTTGAACTGGTCGTTCACCGCGGAGCTATAAAGCCCACCAGCAGCTACAAGGTCATGGTCATTTCGATAGCCGATGAAGAGCGCTTAGTGGAGCAAGTCCACATTCATGATCTGCCGGTCAACTGGCGAACCATGGCAGCCTATTCTACGCTGCAGGAGATCGGATCGGACTGGTACAGCAAGCAAACTTCGCTATTGTTGAAGGTTCCCTCGGCGGTGATCATCCAGGAATACAATTATATAATCAATGTTACTCACCCCGAATTCGATAAAAAAGTGACCCTCGTTCGAACGGAAGACTATTTTTGGGACGGAAGATTACTTTCATGATTTGTGCCCTACAGCGGAATCAAATAAAATGATGCTGCATGGCCACCCTTATCACTTACTGCCCGGCCCGGATGATGAACCCGAGTCCAAGCAAGAAGAACAGGAACATAAAGGCGATAAGCACATGGCTTTTCGCCGAAGCGCCTTTAAATTCTTTCCAGATAAAGACACCCCACAAGGCCGCGATCAGCGTTGCGCCCTGACCGAGCCCGTAAGAGATGGCTGGACCAGCCTTGCCGGCCGCTATAAGGTTTAAGGCGTTTCCCAACCCCCAGATCAGTCCGCCCAATATTCCCACTAGGTGCGTAGGCAGCCCCCTTTTAAAATATTGCCGGTACGTGACGGGCACTCCATCAAAAGGCCGTCGCATCAGGATCGTATTGAAAAGGAAATTGCTCAGGAAGATGCCGCAGGAGAAAATGAACACCGCAGTGTAAGGGGTCATCTTACCCGGCGCAGGCATTTCGAAATTCCCTAGGTCCATGGAAGCTGCGATAAATCTATAGAAGAACGACATCAGCACACCCGCAATTACCGCCAGCACGATCCCTTTGGAAGAAGGGGCGGCGCCGGTCCCCGATTTTCGTTTGTATACGACTGCATTCAGGATGACCGCTACGAGCACGAAACCCACTCCCGCAAACAGCAGCAAGGGATTCCCTTTTTCGCTGCCGAGATAATTGATCAGCGTGCCAAGGATCAGCGCCAGCCCGATCCCCACCGGGAAAGCTACCGCCATCCCCGCGATGGCGATCGCCGCGGATAGCAAAATATTGGCAGCGTTGAAGACAATGCCGCCTATTAAGGCTTTGACGATATTCATAGCGTCGGCTTGCGCGAGATCAGCTGTAAAGTGGCGTCCATGTTCGCCAATACTGCCCAGCGAAAGCGCGGAAATCAATGAGAACAGCAGAATGCCGAGCACATAATCCCAATAAAAAAGCTCGAAGCGCCAGCTCCTGCCGGCCAGCTTCTGGGTGTTGGCCCAGGACCCCCAGCAAAACATGGTGATCACGCAGAAGATGATGGCTTGCCAATAACTGTGGACGATGAACATGATGATTATTTAGTGGATGATGTTACCCTCGCGTGGCATTCGACTGTCGGGCAATAAGCTCTGCTCTATAGGGTATGGACGATTGTGCGCCAAGTCGAGTGACGGAAATAGCGGCGGCCTCGCAGGCGGTGTCTACTGCCTCCACCAGACTCTTTCCTTCCGCGACCGCCACGGCAAGGGCGCCGTTGAAAACATCTCCTGCGCCAGTAGTGTCCACGGTCTCGACGAGGCGGGCGGCGACAATTGAAAATTCCCCGTCGGCATAGATCAGCGCCCCCAGCGAACCCATGGTCACTACTACATTGCGTGCGCCTTTGGCGCGGATGATCTTCGCGGCCTCCCTGGCGGATCCCATATCCGTCACATCGATGCCCGCGATCATAGAAGCCTCTTTTTTATTCGGGGTAAGAATATGGACACATTCCAGCAGATCCTGGCTCAAGGTGTTGGCCGGAGCGGGATTTAAGATCACCTTGACCCCTTTTCCGGCGGCAAACCGCACGACATAATCAACTGTCTTCATCGGGATCTCCAGCTGTACGAGCAGGATGGCCGAGCTGGCGATCTGTTCCAGCGCACCCTGGATATCTTTACTATCAAGCGCCGCATTGGCACCCGAGGCCACCACGATGCTGTTCTCACCGGCTTCATCCACCGTAATAAGCGCAACTCCTGAAGGAAGATGCTCGTCGGAAACGAGATGACTGGTGTCGATGCCTTCTTCACGAAATAATTGGGAGAATTGTTTGCCGAAGACGTCGTTGCCAATTTTCGAAATAAATACCGCTTCGCCGCCGAGCCGCGCTACGGCAACGGCCTGGTTGGCGCCTTTGCCGCCGGGGTTCATAAAGAAAGAACCCGAAAGAACTGTCTCTCCGGGCGCAGGAATGTGTTGAGTCTTCACGACCATATCCATATTGCTGCTGCCTATTACTACTATTTTTCTATTTTCCATAAGCAAGCCAGTCCTCTTTTGCATCAAAAATAGGCAAAAGCTTTTGATGGCGTAGCGAAGGATCACTTAATCGTATACCTGCTTAGCTGGCGAAAGGGAAAGCATCCATCCTGCCTGGTTGACGAAGACGTCCAGCTGGATACTGTCCCGTAGGCTCAGATCGGCGACAAAACGGCTGTCCTGAAAACAGGAATTCATTAACATGAATTAAAATTCAGGTGATGGTTAGGCCCTTTCGCTGGCAGGATCGTGTAACTCCGGTTCCGGGCCGGCTTTATGTCATAGCATATTCAACCGCTCTTCTTCCAGGTCGATCTGGTATAGTTCCGCGCGAATGAGCTCCTCGTCAATGGAGGGGTCTTTGTTGAGCTCTGCCAGGTATTTCCGTTGGCATTCAAGCATCTCTAAAAAAATGGGCTTTGTTTTTTCATTCATCCAGTCATCATCGGATGTTTTTGCCTTTTCATCCATATGCTGCAATAATTTCTGCATGACAGCCTGGTCATGTGATCCATTATCGTGCTTGCTTCTAAGAAATTGATGGACATGTGTCCGCAGGCCTCGCCTCAATTTTTGCCTGGTAATTTCTTCCGGTTCGTCTGCGATCCCCTCAAGCACGCGGCTGCGAGTTATGAGGTAGGGCAGTGTAAGTCCCTGTACCACCAGTGTAAGCAGTATTACTACAAAGGTGATGAAAAGAATAAGGTTTCTGTATGGGAAGGCAGTGCCATCGGCCAAAGTAACTGGTATGGCTAACGCGGCCGCAAGGGATACCACCCCACGCATACCCGTCCAGCCCAGGAATAGCGGCATCAGTAACCGGCTTCTGCCGGGAGTGGTACGAGGCGCCACGCTGGGTCGAAAGATCAGCGTGGCAACCATTGCCACATAGGAGCTTATGATCCTGGCAACGATCAGGATCGCGGTTACCAGCACACCGTAGCCAATGGCGGTCCCCAAATGGGTGCCTTTTGAGCGAAGCCCTTCCACAATTTCGGGAAGGTCCAGGCCAATAATTAAAAATACAATACCATTTAGAACAAATACAAAACTTTCCCAGACGCTGAAGCCTTTGATGCGGCTGCTGCTGTTCAGGAAGAGCAATCGCCTGTTGGACATAAATAAACCACCAGCTACTACCGCCAGCACTCCGGAACTGTGAAATTGTTCTGCCAGCCAATACATAAAATAGGGCTCTATAAGCGTGAGCGCTATATCCGAAGGCGCAGTCGTGGGCAAGCGCTTATGTGCCTGCACAAAAACCCATCCCAGCAGCAATCCAATGCCGACTCCGCCAATCACCATCCAGAGAAAAGTAAGCGCCGCCTGATGCCAGATAAATTGACCTGTACCTACTGCCACCAATGCAAAGCGAAAGATGATGAGAGAAGAAGCGTCGTTCAACAGGCTTTCACCCTCCAAAATAGCGGAAGTTGCCTTAGGGATCTTTACAAAGTTCATAATGGCCCCGGTGCTTACGGCGTCGGGAGGCGATACAATGCCCCCTAACAAGAAGCCTAAGGCAAGCGAAAACCCGGGGATGAAATAATTGGTAACCACGGCTACCGACAATGCGGTAAAAAGCACGACCAGGAAGGCAAAGCTGCCGATGATGCGCCACCATTTTTTCATTTCCTTAAAAGAAATAGACCAGGCCGATGCAAATAATAAGGGCGGAAGGAATAGCAGGAAAATAAGGTCCGGGTTGATCTTCACAGGCGGCAATCCCGGAATAAAGCTGATCAGAAGCCCGGCTACCACCAATACTATAGGGTAAGCGATCTTGAGTTTCGTAGCCCACATTTCCAAGAGCACGACGGAGGCGATCATAGCCAGTAAAAAAGGTAGTATACTATGCATTAATGGTGTCGGAAGGCGGATGGCCTAACCGGGTGATTTGTCGGATCAAAAATAAGCGTTAAAAATGACCATTTTATCCGCTTTTTTCAGTAATTTACTTGTTAGAATTGCTGCTGCCATAATGCTCAAACCGGGTTCTTCATATTCCACAAGGCTTCCACTCTATGTAAAGCGCCTGATCTTTTTCCTGGCGCTGGCACTTCTTTTCTCTGCAGAAATATTACGTGTCTATCTTGTAATGCCCTTTCCGGGCAGCCAGGTAAGAAATACTGTCTCCTATGCATACTGGCTGGAGCAATGGATCGTATGGATCCGGATCTTTACCTTGCTCCTGGTGTGTTTTGCTTTGTACGCCGTTTATAAAACGGGGAAGACCTGGGCGAAAATACTTTTGCCCTTGACCCTTATAGGCTATGCCGTCTTATTTTTCGCTTTCAATTACAAATTGCAGGCAGATAAGATCTTTCATCAGCCCGTGAATAAATCCTTCACCCTGGCAGGCGATAGTGACATAGACAGGTCGAAGCTGATCATTGGCGTGACGATCGGCGGGCAGGCAAAGGCTTATCCCATACAATTGATCGGTTATCATCACCAGGTGGTAGACACGATCGGGAATACTCCTGTTATGATCACCTATTGCACGGTGTGCAGATCGGCCAGGGTATTCAGCCCGATAGTGAACGGAAGGCTGGAGACGTTCCGTCTTGTCGGTATGGACCATTTCAATGCCGTGTTTGAAGATGCCACAACAAAAAGCTGGTGGCAGCAGGCAACGGGAACGGCGATCACGGGTCCGTTGAAAGGCTATGTATTAAAGGAGTTTTCATCAGCGCAATTGACGCTGACCTCATGGCTCAGACAATATCCAAAATCCCTTGTGATGAAGCCGGATACACTATTTATGGACAATTATTTCAGGTTGGAGGATTACGACAAGGGCACCATGAGAAGCGACCTCGTAAGGCGAGATCGCGCCTCATGGCAGCGCAATTCATGGATCGTTGGTGTGGCGAACGACTTTGCTTCGAAGGCGTATGATTGGAATCAGCTGCTGCAAAAGAGACTTATCCAGGACTCGGTAGATAGATTGCCCATCTTACTGACCATTGAAAATGACTCGGCCTCTTTTCATGTATACGATCGCAGGGTAGATGACTGGGTGCTCAGCTTCCGGATCTGGAACGATAAAGACCTGCTGGTAGATGAAAACACACATTCGACCTGGAATATGGATGGAGAATGTGTCGACGGATCACTAAAGGGTAAAAAGCTTCTACCGGTGCAATCGTACAATGAATTTTGGCATACCTGGCAGACCTTTCATAAGGATGCAAAGCTCTATGTGGCTAATTATGCATTAATCCCACCCACTGGTGTCCATTAATTTACCATTTTTATCCATCATCTGGCCATCCTTGTCGATCATCATTCCTTCTTCCATCTTTCTTTTCTTATCGCCTTTGGATACTTCGCCATCGATAGAGACCTTCCGGCCGTTCGTGCATGTTACCGCTGAATCCAGTGCGACCCATGCGCCACTCTTTACAACCAATACCTTTCCACCTTGCAATTTCATCAAACCTTCTTTCAACCCGGGCTGGGTCGCAGCGGAAGAGCTATCTGCAGCAGGAGGCGTCGCGGCGGCAGCGGTCGTGTCGGTAGTAGAAGCTGCCGGTGTCTTGGAGGCATCATTGCATGCGAAGCTGAAGCTTGCAATAGCCGCGATGAACAAAAGCTTTTTCATGAATGTATTTTTTAATTTTTAATAAGTGCTCGAATCTACGTAATTTATTGCATGAAATGCAGGTCAGCTTTTGGTTTTATTTTTTTGTGTTTTCTTGGCATGTCATGCAAGAGGAGCAGACCTTTGTTCGAACTTATTCCTTCCGATCACTCCAACATACATTTCAACAATCATATTGTAGAGAACGATACCATCAATCCATTCGATCTTCCGAATATGTACAATGGCGGCGGCGTAGGTATCGGGGATTTCAATAATGACGGCCTTCCGGATATCTATTTTACGGGCAATCAGGTACCATGCAAGCTTTATCTGAACAAGGGGGATTTCAAATTTGAAGATGTCACGGATATCGCAAAGGTGAACGGTGACGGCAGATGGTGCCGGGGCGTTGCGGTGGTAGATATCAATAATGACGGCTTGCCCGATCTATATGTTTGTACGACGATATTGCCGGAAGCCGGGAGAAGGCAAAATCTGCTCTACATAAACCAGGGAGTGAATAAACAGGGCATTCCCGTTTTTAAAGAGATGGCAGCAGAATATGGCTTGAATGATTCGTCATTTTCGACCATGGCCACTTTTTTTGATTATGATAACGATGGAGACCTGGATGTCTACATTACTGTAAATGAGATGGACCAGGATCGGAACCCTTCCGTCTATCGGCCAAAGATAACAAACGGCTCTGCGCCAAGCACCGGCAGATTATATCGCAATGACTGGAACGCCACACTTAAGCATCCGGTGTTCACGAATGTCACAAAACAAGCCGGCGTAACAATAGAGGGGTATGGTCATAGCGCTACCATTGCGGACTTCAACAAAGACGGCTGGAAAGACATTTTTGTAGCGAATGATTTCCTTTCGAATGACCTCTTGTACATCAATAACCACGATGGGACATTTACCGACAAGGCAGCAACGTATTTTAAGCACACTTCTGCCAATGGCATGGGTCAGGACGTGATAGATATTAACAACGATGGCCTTTCGGATGTCGTGGAAATGGATATGGACCCGGAAGATAACTACAGGAAGAAGGTGCTGATGTCAGGATACAATTATCAGAATTACCTGAACAACGACTCTTTTGGCTATCAATATCAGTACGTGCGCAATACGCTGCAATTGAATCTGGGGCCGCGGATCGGAAAAAATGATTCTGCCGGCGATCCGATATTCGGTGATATTGGTTATTGGGCCGGTATCTCCTCGACAGACTGGAGCTGGGCTCCGCTGGTTCAGGATTTTGACAATGATGGATTTCGGGATATCATTATTACCAATGGGTTCCCGAAGGACCTGACAGATCATGATTTTATCGCTTTCCGGGAAAAATCATTCGCGTTTGCATCGAAGAAGGAGGTGCTGGATAAAATACCGCAGGTCAAGCTGAAACATTATGCCTTTCAGAATAAGGGAAATGCGACATTCAGCGATGTTACGGATAATTGGGGCCTGGTAACACGGTCTTTCGCTAATGGCGCAGCCTATGCGGACCTCAACAACGATGGGAAGCTGGATCTCGTTATCAATAACATCAATGATGAGGCTTTCATTTACAAGAACAATTCCGGGGATACATCTACTTATCTCACGGTGAAATTAACAGGCGATTCTTTGAACCGTAATGGCCTCGGCACATGGATTGAGATCTATTATGATGGAAAGCAGCAGGCGTACGAACAAACCCCTTATCGGGGTTACCTTTCCACGATGCAGACGGATGCACATTTCGGGTTGGGAAAGGTATCCATGATCGACTCCGTGGTCGTGAAATGGCCGGATGGGAAGAAGCAGGTTTTATTGAATGTCAGGACCAATCAAAGGATAGCGGTCAGCTATGGTGCCGCCAGGGGCGCCTATAGTTGGAAGAGTCCTGCCGAAACCGCTCACGCCTTGTTTAAGCCGATAGAAGACCCGGCCAGGATACACTATCAGCATAAAGAAAAGGATTTTATTGATTTCAATGTTCAAAAGCTATTGCCGCACAAATTTACCGAATACGGTCCTGCGATGGCGGTTGGGGATGTGAATGGTGATGGGCTCGACGATATCTTTATCGGCGGGTCCGGCGCCAATCCCACCACCTTGTTGTTGCAGCAAAAAGATGGGTCATTTATCAGCAAGAACAACCTTCCCGGAGAAAAGACAAAGGAGTGGGATGATATGGGCCTACTCCTATTTGATGCCGATAATGATGGCGACCTGGACCTG
>JAMFRX010000364.1 GCA_026224995.1 Puia dinghuensis | reverse complement strand
CAGGAGTTCGAGTGGTTTAATTTTATCGCCCCGGACAGGGGTGGTCCTATATCGTTCAAGGAGCTGAAGCCCATGACGCAGGGGATGTTCGGCTATTCCGTGCTCAGGGCAAGCCAGGGCAGCGCTTACTTCCATGATCTCTTCGACCAGCTGAAGAGCTGGGGGGTGCCGCTGGAAGGATTGCATACGGAGACCGGTCCTGGTGTGTATGAAGCGGCCATCCTCTATTCCGACGTGCTGGAGGCGGCGGACCGGGCCGTGCTCTTCAAGGCCGGTGTGAAAGAGATCGCCTACCGGCATGGCATCCTGCCGACTTTTATGGCCAAGGTCAGCGAGACCCTGCCAGGATGCAGCGGGCATGTGCACCAGAGCCTGTGGACCGCGGATGGCAGCCGTAACCTGTTCTATGACGAAAGTTCCTCCACGGGAATAAGTCCGGTGATGGAGAGCTATATCGCGGGGCAGCTGCATTGTCTGCCTTATATATTGCCGATGGTTGCGCCGACCGTCAATAGCTACAAGCGGCTGGTGGAAGGGGCCTGGGCGCCGACGACGCTGACCTGGGCGGTCGATAACCGGACGGTGGCCTTGCGGGCCTTGCCCGGCAGCGCCGCTTCGACGCGGCTGGAGACGCGAGTAGTGGGTTCGGATTCCAATCCATACCTGGCTATGGCCGCCTGCCTGGCTGCGGGGTTGTATGGCGTACGGAACGGGTTAAAGCTGACTACGCCGGAGACCAAGGGCAATGGCTATGCCGATAAGAGCCACGGGGTGCTGCCACGGAATTTGTGGGAAGCGACGCAGGCGATGAAGGAGTCGCCGCTGGCCAGGGAACTGTTCGGGGAGGCGTTTACCGAGCATTTTATCCGGACGCGCGAGTGGGAGTGGAGGCAATTTGGGCAGGTGGTGACGGACTGGGAGCTGAAGCGGTACCTGGAGATCATTTAATTCAAACGGCCTCGGGCCATTGGTGGCGGGGCGCAAATCTGACTATGGATTTCAATACGATACGACAGTATAATTTTCCGACGCCCATACGATTTGGGGCAGGGGTGATCAAGGAATTGCCCGATCACCTGGCGGCGATGGGCCTGACCCGGCCATTGCTGGTGACGGACCCGGTGGTTGCAGAGCTGGATTTCTTTAAGGCTATCGGCGACAGCCTGAGGGCACGCGGCCTTTCGGTAGAAGTGTTTTCCGGTATCCACAAGAATCCCGTGAAGTCCGACGTCTTGAAGGGCGGGGACGTTTATTCCGCCACGGAGCGGGACAGCATCGTCGGCATAGGCGGCGGAGCAGCCATGGACGTGGCGCGGGCTATCGTGTTGCGCGTGAACCATCGCCGGGACCTTTTTGATTATGACGATCTCATCGGCGGGGATGTCTATGTAACGGGGGAGGTTCCCTATTTTGTGACGGTGCCGACGACGAGCGGAACGGGCAGCGAGGTGGGACGGAGCGCCATCATCTCCGAGGACGAGACGCATCGGAAGCGGATCCTGTTCTCGCCGAAGCTGCTGGCTAAGATGGTATATGCCGATCCATTGCTGACCATGGACCTGCCGCCTTTCGTGACGGCGGCTACCGGCATGGATGCGTTGACGCATAACCTGGAAGCGTATCTCGCAAAGATGTATCATCCCATGTGCGAGGGGATTGCCCTCGAAGGGATAGAGCTGATCAACCGGTCGATCGGGCAGGCGGTGAACAAGCCCGATCTGGAGTCGAGGAGCAGGATGATGATCGCTTCGCTGATGGGGGCCGTAGCGTTTCAGAAGGGGTTGGGTGTCGTGCATTCCCTGGCGCATCCGATGTCGTCTTTACTCGATACGCATCATGGATTGGCGAATGCCGTGAACCTGCCGTATGGAATGCGGTTCAATATTGCGGGAAGCGAGGAGAAATTCCGGCGGATCGCGCGGACCATGGGGTTGGGGGGAGAAAATGGGGAAGCGGTGGTGCAGCGGCTGTTTGAGCTCAACGGGGAGCTGAACCTGCCTATCCGGCTTCGGGATGCGGGGGTTCGGGCAGAGCATATTGAGACTTTGGCTGACCTGGCGATCGATGATTTTGCGCATCCGAATAATCCGAAGCCTGTGAGCAGGGAAGATTTTAAACAATTGTATGGGGAGGCGTTATGAGGATCGGACTTACTTATACGGGTACGGACTGGAAGCATGAAAATTATGTCCGCTGGATGCGGGCCGATGAGGATATCGAGGTGGTGCGGCTGGAGGCGGGTGGCGCTGCGAGCGGTTTGGCCGGCTGCGATGCGCTGGTGTTGTCGGGTGGGGTGGATATTGCGCCGGAATTCTATGGCGGCACTGCCGGGTATGCGCATGCGCCATCGGAGGGCTGGCAGCAGGAGCGAGATCTGTTCGAGATGTCCGTTCTTGAGACCGCCTGGGAGCAAGGGCTGCCGGTGCTGGGGGTATGCAGAGGGCTGCAGCTGATCAATGTCGTGCTGCGGGGCAGCCTTGTCCAGGATCTGGGGGTTACGGGGGATAGGGTGCATGAAGCGGAGGCGGGTGTCGACAAGCAGCATGGGGTCGTGATGGATGGTGGAACGTTGCTGGCGGGGATCGTAGGGGCGGATCGGGGGGTAGTCAATAGCGCCCATCACCAGGGGATCGACCGGGTGGGAGAGGGACTAAGGGTGAATTGCCGGGCTGAGGATGGGACGATCGAAGGGATCGAGTGGGCCGAGCCGGCGGGACGGCCTTTTATGCTGGGGGTGCAATGGCATCCGGAGCGGATGTATGTGAATGGGCTTCCTGCTGTGTTTTTGTACCGGGAGATAAGGGATAGGTTTATACGGGAGGTGAGGGAAAGGTAATATAAAGAGCAGCAAATCAAAAACTTGTGAAATCGATGATTAAGATGATCAATAATTCCAAAGAAAATGTACCTTTAAGATATGAGCGATAAAGACATACAACGGCTTTTGGAACTGGCAGAGTCTCTGTCAGAGCATTCCTTTACACAGGAAGAAGCCCTTACATCGCTTATCACTGCGGGTATTTTAGATGAAAATGGAAATCCCACT
>JAMFRX010000363.1 GCA_026224995.1 Puia dinghuensis | reverse complement strand
TTTACAAACACGCTCCCGTTTGTCGTCTTCATCATCATCTCCGGACCACCCCCATTGACTTTCCCATAAACCCAGTCGTCAATGTTGATCCGGTACATATGCCCATCGGAGTTCTTGTTGACATTCGGCTCTCCCTTGGCGGCCTCGATGTCAAAATCGGTATAGATATCCCCTTGCTCCGCCTTTAGCTTCAGGTTGGCCTTTATATCGGCAGGAAAGCTCACATCCACTTTTCCGTTGAGCGTAGAAAAGGCCATCGCCGCATGTGGGTCCACAGATTTGAAGCTGACGGTAAGATCGCCGTTGACGGTATTGGCCACCACAGAACCGGAAATCCCTTCCAGGTGGATCCATCCGTTGACATTCTCTACTTCCAGCTGTCCCTTGACATTAGTCACCGTGATATCGCCGTTGTTGACGGCGCTAAGGTTCAGGTCGGAGCCGCCTTGTGGTACTTTTATCGTAAGCGAGGAGATCTGGGAGATGCCGCCGTCTACGACCACAGAGTTGTTGTCTTCCTGTGCCGAGACGTCCGCTCCGGAGCCGCCGCCGATGCGGCGCATGCCGCTGCCCGAGGTCGAAGGTTCGCGGCGCTTATCACCTTCCACGTCGATGACGATCTCTTTTCCTTCGTAGCCGACAACCTTGATAGAGCCATACAAAAGGCTCACTTTTAGCTTACAGGGCTTACCCGGCTCGCTGAGCGGAACGATCAGCTGCTCTTTACTTTCCGACTGGGCGTTTACCCGGCCAAAAAAAGCAGTCGCCAAAATGAGGGTGCAAATGATTTTTATGCGCTTCATATTCCTATAATTTAAGATTGTTTTTTAATATAAATATCGCCATTCAGCGTCTCGAATTTAAAGAGCTTGCCGCCACCGCCTATCTTGATCTGCTTGGCGATGTTCAGCTTGTACATTGTTCCGCCGCCCATATTTTCTTTCTTCTTCGTCACCTGGGCCGGCAGCACTTCGACATCGGGGAAATCGGTATAAAAGGAGCCGTTCATGCTCTTGAACTGACAGACGGCGGACAAACTTGCGGGATAGGTCACCTGCAGGGTGCCGTTCAACGTATAATAGACAGAGGGTGAAGCCGGCGCTTCCAGGTAGTTGACCGTGAGGTCTCCATTGATCGTCTTGGCACTGGTTGCCCCTTTTGCGTTCTTGATAGCGATAGGCCCATTGACATTGTTGATATTCAGCTCCCCGGCTACATCCTGTACGAAGATATCTCCGCGGTTGACGGTGGAGACACGGATGTTCATGGCATAGGGGATTTTCACGGTATAAGAAAGCTGAAAATCATAGTCGCGGTCCTTTTGGTGCCAGCCTTCGTCGCCGCTCCAGCGATGAGGCCGGCTGTCGAAGGGCTCTGCAATATAGCAAACGACACTGTCTCCATGCTGATCGAATCCCAGCTTAAGCTCCTGCTTGCCTATATTCACCTCCTTGCTGTCGTCGGCGGTTATAGACTTGTCTACCTCTACGACGACCTTATCGCCGGCATAGCCCACTACTTTGATGGGGCCATTAAGGTTGTAAATGGCCAGCACACCTTCCGAAGCCTTCGTCACGGGAAACTCCTTGGTGATCTGCTCTTTGAAGTCCTGAGCTTCCGTCCGGAGGACGGTACAGCAGAGCAGGGCCACGCCCGCCAGGGCTGGGATAAATAATCTTTTCATATATGAGTTTGTTTTTAGCTTAACCGGGCAATAGCCGCCTGGACCTTATCGCGCACCAGGATATTCAGGTCCTTTTGTTGCAGTAATTTTTTAAAGGGTCGTATGGCATTCTTTTCCTGTAGCTTGAGCATGACGTCCGCCAGCGCGGCCTGTACCAGGGGCGACTCCTGCTGCAATATCGATTGCACAAGCCCTTCTCTCACCACCGGATTCCCGGCATAGTGGGTCAGCGCTTCGAGGGTGATCAGGCGGACATTGACGTTAGGATCGTTGTTGAGCGTGGTCAGGAGCGCTTCGACTACCCCTTTGTTGACCGTCGCTATCTCGCTCGTATAGCTTACCCCCCTGATGCGCTCGGATGCTGAGGGGTTTTGCAGCAATGACTTCATCATCATCTCCCGCATCTCGCTTACCTGCGTGGCCAGCACCGCCAGCTGCTGTGTATCCTTTCCGGTGTCGGCATTCGCCGGACGGCTGATCCAATGGTCAAGACCGATGCCCGCTATGACCAATAACAGGCTATAAGCTATGGCGAAACCCGGCTGAAAGGTAAAAAGCTGCCGCAGCCTCTCCAGGATTCCCGGTCCTTTCTTCCCCTGCGCCTCTGTCGACGGGCTATACGTGGCGTCAGTCGAGGACTTATACGTATCCAGCATCGCATTGAATCGTATGAGCGTGCCGCTCGGCGGTTCAGGCGTGTCGATGGCGCCCATGAGCGCCCAAAGACGCTTGTTGGCTTCCAGCTCCTGCCGGCATTCGGCACAGCCCGCCACATGGACTTCCACCGCTTCCCGCTCGCTATCCGATAGCTGGTCGTTCAGCAACAGCGGTAACAGGGTCTTATCGTAGGCACATTCCATATTATCCTCTATTAGCTTTTATTATCTTTTTTCTGTTTCGTCTTGCATATATAATTCTTTCAGCTGGTTGATGGCCCGATGGACCCGCACCTTCACGGCACCCGTGCTGATATCCAGCACCCGCGCGATCTCCTCATGTCTTAGGTCCTGGAACCTGCTCAGGATCAAAACCTCCCGGCTTTCGGGACTCAGCGCTTCCAGCGCCTTCTGCAGGGCCTTTACCTCGAGCTTGTGCTCCACCAGCTCATCGGTCCGCACCCCGGCCCCGATCTTCTCCGCAAAATCGGTCACATCGTAAGTGCCGGGTTCGCGGCGGACTTTCTTTTGGTGATCTTTGATCACATTCCTTGCGATAAAATACATCCAGGTCCTGAACTCCCCTTCGCCCGTAAACGTATGCCGCGACTTTAGCATCCGGTAAAAAACATTCTGCAGCATATCCTCGCTCGCCTCTCTATGCTGGGTCATGTGAAAGAGAAAGCCATACAAGGGACGGTGATACCGATGGAACAGCAATCCCATTTTATCGAGATCCCCGGACCTTACCTTTAACATGATCGCATTATCGGTCAACGAATTCAAGCAGCTGGTGATTTGAACGGTTTTATTGCATTGGAAACTCCGGTACGCCGGAATGGTTACACGAAAATGTGGGTTTATTTTTTCTCCCGCAAAAAGGGTATCTTTCGCCGGTAAACAGGAATCTACATGATCACTTCGACGCTATCCCAGCTCCACTGGTACAAGATCATCAGCCCCAACTTCGAAAAAGCCATTGAATACGCCCTTTCCACGGATTTTGCTGCCCTGGAGCCGGGAAAATACTCCGTAGACGGGGAAAATGTGATGGCCATCGTCAACGAGTATACCACCAAGCCGGCTTCGGAATGTGACCCGGAAAGCCATAGGGACTATGCGGACATCCAGATCATGATAACCGGTACAGAGCAGTTCGGCTATGCCCCGCTAACCAGCCAGCAGGCTTCTACACCCTACCACCCGGAAAAAGACGTAGCCTTCTATTCGCTCCCCGGAGAAGACCTCAGCTATCTCACGCTCCGGCCCGGCGAGTTCATCATCTTCTTCCCCTCCGATATCCACCAGCCGGAGGTCTTCACCCATCAACCCGCCCTGGTACGGAAGGTCGTACTAAAAGTTGGCCTGGAGCCGATGGCTAATTTTTCAGAAACTTCTGTGGAATAGTATATTACATTTTTTCGATTAATATTACCTTACTATATAAATGCCTACCATGAGAATAGTCGCCCTATTGCTGACCACCCTCGCCGGTCTTACTTCTTTTTGTCAGGACCATGGCCAGCTGGCCCTCATCCCTGTGCCGGTCAACGTGACCATTAACGCCGGACATTTCGAACTGCCGAAAACCATTCTTATCGAAGCCCGGGATCAACAGGGCCTGACACCAGCCCTGGAAGACCTGAAAGCGCATCTCAGCATCCCTACAGGCTATCCGGTGACAGTGACCACGCAGCCCAGGACGGACGCTACGATCCGGCTGGTCCTGAATAAAACGGCCGAAGCGACGTTGGGCGCCGAGGGCTATTTTCTGTCGGTGACGCCGGACGCCATCCTCATCCGGGCCAATCAGCCGGCGGGTCTCTTCTATGGCATCCAAACGCTGCTGCAGTTACTGCCAAAAGAGATAGAAAGCCGGACAGCGGTCAACCGCACCGCCTGGCAGGCCCCCTGTGTCACCATTTCCGACTATCCCCGCTTCGGCTGGCGGGGGCTCATGCTGGACGTCTCCCGGCATTTCTTCACCAAGCAGGAGGTCAAAGATTTTATCGACGAGATGGTGAAATACAAATTCAACCTGCTGCATATGCACCTCACCGACGACGAGGGCTGGCGCATAGAGGTCAAAGGGCTGCCCAATCTCACCAAAACAGGCGCCTGGAGTGTGAAACGCGTAGGCTCCTTTGGAACCTTCCCCGATCCCGCACCCAATGAACCCCGCGATTACGGTGGCTTCTATACCGCTGACGATATCCGGGAGCTGGTCCAATATGCCAAGGACCGCTTCGTGAATATCCTCCCCGAAGTAGACGTACCCGGTCATAGCCTCGCGGCCATCGCCTCCTATCCCGAATTGTCCTGTACGCCAGGAGCAGATAAATATCATGTCAGGTCCGGAGAGAAGATCATGGACTGGCATAAGGGCGGCGGCTTCTCCGCTCTCTACGACAACACCCTTTGCCCCGCCAACGAAAAGATCTATCCCTTCCTGGATACGGTATTCACAACGATAGCGGCGCTCTTCCCCTTTGGCTATATCCATGTTGGCGGCGACGAATGCGCCAAGAACTTCTGGGAAAAGAGCGATGCTGTAAAACAGCTGATGCAAAAGCAGCACCTGAAGAATATGGAGGAAGTGCAAAGCTATTTCGAAAAGCGGGTCGAAAAGATCGTGGAGTCAAAAGGTAAGAAGGTCATCGGCTGGGACGAGATCCTGGAGGGCGGTCTGGCCCCGAATGCCGCCGTCATGAGCTGGCGCGGCGTAAAAGGCGGCATCGCGGCTGCGAAGCTGGGTCACCAGGTAGTAATGTCCCCTACAACCTTTTTCTACCTGGACTATATGCAGGGCGACGCCGCTATCGAGCCGCCGGTATATGCCAGCCTCAGGCTGAAGACGACCTATTCCTATGAACCTGTTCCCGACAGCGTAGACCCCAAGCTCATCATCGGCGGACAGGCCAATCTCTGGACAGAGCAGATCTACAACGTCCGCCATATGCAATACATGATCTGGCCCCGGAGCATGGCCGTCGCCGAATGCCTGTGGTCGCCGAAAGAAAAAAAGGACTGGAATAATTTCGCGACAAGGGTGGAAGGGCTGCTTCCAAGAATGGACGTAGAGCAGGTAAAATATGCCCGCTCGATGTTCGATGCCACCATCACTCCTACTAAGGACGTCGCGGCCTTCGATTCCCTGACCGTAGCCCTTTCTACGGAAGTCAGCGGCCTGGATATCTACTACAGCTTCGACAACTCCAATCCTGATAATTTCTATCCGAAGTACTCCGGCACGCTCTCCATCCCCAAAGATGCCACCATGCTCAAAGTGATCACCTACCGGGACGGCAAGCCCATCGGCCGGCAGATCGATGTGCCGGTGCTGGACCTTCAGCGCAGAGCCGGGGTAAGAGAACCGCTAAGCACCGGAGATTAAATACGCGCCGATGAAAGATGTTTTAGGACTGGCGCTCACAGATTTCCATCGCCGCGGGACCTCCGCCCGGCTCTGGGTAAATAACCGCTATGGACTCAGAGAAGAGATGCCGGTGAAAGTCTATTTCCGCGATATGTCGTCCATGCCGGAGCTGGAATGGATAGCGCTACAGCAATGCCGGGGCAGCATCCTCGACATTGGCGCAGGAGCAGGAAGCCATACGCTGGCGCTACAGCTGCTGGGGCAGGAAGCCACGGCCCTGGATATCTCCCCACTACTGGCCGAGCTTATGGAACAAAGAGGCGTGAAGCAGGTGATCCAACAGGATTTCTTCGAACTGAGCTCCAAAACTACTTACGATACGCTGCTCCTGGTGATGAACGGCATTGGCCTCGCCGGAACCCTGGAAGGCCTGAAGGCCTTCTTCGGAAAAGCGCGAAAGCTGCTCCGGCCTGGCGGGCAGCTGATCTTCGACTCGTCGGATATCGCCTATCTCTATGGTGGTAAGCCGCCCGAAAAAGGCGACTACTATGGCGAGATCTTCTATCAGTATGAATACAAGCGGCAGCAGTCGGACTGGTTCCAATGGCTGTTCATAGACCGGAAAACGCTGATAACCCTGGCCGCCGCAGAGGGATGGGAGACAGAGATCATCTTCGATGACCAGAAGGATCAA
>JAMFRX010000048.1 GCA_026224995.1 Puia dinghuensis | reverse complement strand
GTCTGGACTGCACCCGTTTCGGCGGCACCACCGTTAAACCTCCATTCTGGCAATAAAATAAATCCGATGGGTAAACGCATATTAAGCTTCTCGATAATGCTGGCCTGCGGCCTTGCCACCCTCGCACAAACAGCGGATAAGGATAGCCTCCAGGCATCCTTCCTCCGCTATCAGGAACAGGCCCCGCAGGAGAAGCTCTTCGTGCACGTGGATAAAACGTTCTACCTCGCCGGCGAAACAGTCTGGTTCAAGCTCTACGATATAGACGACGGCGGCAATACGGCCCTCGCGATTTCCGGAATAGCCTATGTGGAAGTGCTGGATAAAGACCAGCACCCCATCCTCCAGGAAAAGATCGGGCTCCGGGAAGGAAAGGGCGATGGCTCCTTCCATCTGCCCACCAACACCCCTTCCGGCTATTATACCTTTCGCGCCTACACCAGTTGGATGAAGAATTTCAGCCCCGATCTGTATTACCACCAGCAGCTCGCCATCCTCAATACCCTCACCGAGACCGGCGCCAGCCTGCCTGCCCCTGGCATACACGATCCCGAGACCGGCGCCGCCGACTCCTCCCGCCACGACGGCTTTGCCATCCGTTTCTTTCCCGAAGGGGGCAACCTCGTCACCGGCCTCACCTCGGTGATCGCCTTCAAAGCCGTCAACCAGTCCGGTGAAGGCATCGCCTGCCAGGGTGTGGTCCTCGACGCACACAAGGATACCGTCGCACGTTTTCATACCAGCCGGCTCGGTATGGGCAGGTTTACCCTCACTCCCCAAAACGGCGACACCTATTACGCCCTGGCGACTGCCGGCCCTTCCACAGTGACCGAAAAGCTTCCCACTGCTTTCCTCCGGGGTTATACCATGCACCTGGACGATATCGACGCGCACAAGCTGCGTGTCACCGTCCATTCGGCTTCCATATCGGGCAGCCCGGCCCTCTTCCTGTTCGTACATACCCATAACCGCATAAAGACAGTCCAGGCCAATTATCTCACCAACAACGAGACCAGCTTCTCCATCGACAAGGACAGCCTCGACGATGGCATTTCTCACCTCACCGTCTTCAACGGCGAACGCATGCCCGTCTGTGAACGTCAATATTGCAAGGCCCCGGGAAAACAAATGCACATCGGCGTGAACACGACGGCCCCCGAATTCACTACCCGCCGGAAGATCACCATCGACCTCTCCACCACCGACCCCGCCGGCCACCCCCTGAACGCCGACCTCTCCCTATCCGTATTCCTCCTGGATTCCCTGCAGTCCATCCCCGGCGAGAATATCCTCAGCTATCTGCTGCTGGGCTCCGACCTCAAAGGAGCAGTAGAGTCCCCCCAATCTTATTTCGCGGATGCGGACCCTTCTACGACAGAAGCGCTGGATGATCTGATGCTCACACAGGGATGGACCCGCTTTCGCTGGGAAGACATCCTCCAGAATAAAAAACCTTATTTCGAATTCCTGCCAGAGACCGATGGCCCCATCATCAGCGGGAAAGTAGTGGACAAACGCACCGGCCTCCCGCCAGCCCCGGTGATCGGCTACCTCACAGTTCCGGGCAGACACTTCAAGCTTTCTACCGCCCTGAGCCAACCCGACGGCATGCTCTTGTTCCATATAGACAATTTCTATGGCAACAAGGAGATCATCGTACAGACAAATAGCCAGACAGATAGCAACTACCGGATAGATGTCGCCAGCCCCTTTTCCGACAAGTTCGCCTCGCCCCTGCCCGGCCCCGGCCTCCTGTTCGCAAAAAAAGAGCCGGGCCAGCTGCTATACCGTAGTATCGGCGTCCAGGCAGAGAACGCCTACCGGACCGCAGAGAAACGCCATCTCCTTCCGCTGGTAGAAGATACCATCGGCTTCTACGGCGAGGCCGACCGGAAGTATAACCTGGACGACTATACGCGTTTCACTACGATGGACGAGGTGATCCGGGAATATGTCGAAGACGTACGGGTCCGGCGGCAATCCGAAAAAGCCTATTTCCGCGTCAGGAACGCCCTGTTCAATACCTTTTTCGAAGATGACCCCCTGTTGCTGGTCGATGGCGTACCCGTATTCGATGGAGATAAGATGATCGGCATTAACCCGCTAAAGATCGAAAAAGTGGACGTCGTCTCCCATCGTTACTACCTCGGCCCCTCGATCACCGACGGCCTGATCAGCTTTAGATCCTATGATGGAGACCTGGGCGGCTATCAGCTGGATCCCAGTGCCGTCGTCGTCCAGTTCGGCGGGCTCCAGCAGCGCCGCGAGTTCTATTCCCCGGCATACGAAACGACAGCCCAGGTACAGAGCACCATCCCCGATCTCAGGAACCAGCTGCTCTGGGCGCCCACAATAAACACCGACGCAGCCGGCAAAAAGCAGCTGACATTGTGTACATCCGATCTTACAGGTAAATTCGCACTCGTCGTGCAGGGAATAACGAACGAAGGCCTGGCAGGCTATTCCGTTCGGACATTTTCAGTTCAATAGCGGTTGGTCCACCGAAGTCACTGGGTCCGTCCAGGCTCCCGGCCTCTTCAACCGCCCAGGCAGCCAGACCGCTTCAATACACCGAAGCCGGCGGCATCACCGCATTGCCAAAAGCCACCTTGGCCTGGGCCATCATCTCAGCCGCACCTTCCTTGTGCTGGGCCGCCAGGCTCTGGGCCAGCCCCAGCAAAGCCCAGCCATTGCCAGGATTCTCTACCAGGTCTTCCCGGTATAGCTTTTCCGCCTCCCCCGCTTTCTTCAGCTTCAGTAGACAGGCACCGGCAAATTGCCGCACTGGCAAGAGCCAGTCTTTAGGCTCTCCATAAGACATCCCATCTTCCCGCCTGATCGCCCGGTAGAAGGCCGCCATCGCCTCTTCCGGCTTATGTTCGGCAAAGCATAGCTCCCCTTCCAGGATGCCTTCTGCCACCTTAGCTCCTTCTATAGGCGCATTATAGGGCAGCCGGCGCACGGCCAGCGACGAATCCGCTAAGCTTACCCGTAGCGCGGCCAAGCAGCCCCGGGCCGAGTCCAGCTTGCCCGTCCGTACATACGCCAACCCTCGCGCAAAATCGCTTAGCAAGCTGGCATAGACCAACCGGCCTTCGGGCACCGGCTGGTCGAGTATCGCCTGCCATTTACCCATCCTAATCCGGACAAAAGCAGGGAAAAGCGAAATATATTGCGCATATGGGCTCACAATTCCCGCTCCGGACAAAAGCCCAACCACACCTTTCTGCGCCGCCTCCATACCCTTGTCGTATAGCCCGGCATTCATAGCGCAAAAAGCCTCGACGGCATCGAAGTGTACTATATTGGCCGACAGCCGGAGCTGCGGGGCCAGCAGTCTGTACTGCCGCTGCGCATCGCTTGCCGCATCATTGATCGCCACTCCCTGTACATATCGGCCCGTACGCTGATAGGAATGGCTCGCCATATGCACCATATGCGCCACGCCGGGCATCAGCTCTTTCAGCTTATCGGCGCTGGAAAGCGTTGCCTCCGGGTGAAGGGAAGCCTCCAGTAAGTGAATGTGATAGTGCAGGGCCGCCGGATGATAAGCATCGGCCGCCAGGATCTCCTCGCAGTAGCTCACCAGCTCCGGGGTCCAGGGTCTCGCTACGCCCTTGCTATCCCACATATCCCAGGCATGTTCCGTCATCATGCCGTCTATATACAACGCCTTGATGTCTTTGTCGCCGGGGTATCGTGGGATCAAGGCCTTCAGATGCTCCGAATAGGCCCGGTTCAAAGCGCTACGGCGGCTGTCCGTCGTATCGCTGGAATAACGATCGTTCATGGCCGATACCAGATCCCTCTCCCTTGCCGGACTCCCCGCCGCCAGGCGATTCATCCGCTCCAGCACCGGCAACACCTGCGCAGGCATCCGATAGGAAAAGATGCTGTTGTAATAAGGGCCCATAGCCAGGGCCTGACCCCAATATACCATCGCGCACCCGCTGTCTTTCAACGCGGCTTCCTCAAAAGAAGCAAGGGATTCCGTCAGATGATAGCCATAATAAAGGCTCAACCCCTGGTCGAAATAATATTGTGCGCTGTCATTGTTACTGCTAATGGGATAGTGATAATGTCCCCAGCCGGGAAACACCGGCGCATAACGACCTTCTGCATCGGGAGAGATAGCTGCCACACCGGGCGGTGCGCAGTCGATGGTAGCGGTGCGCCGTAAGGAGAGGGACAAGCCCCTGGTGTTCGTCGGCCGTTCCAGCAATAGGAACAGCAATATAAAGGTTAGGCTTCTCATCGTGTTTCGTGATGGGTGGGCCGCCAGGAACTGCTCGCAATCGCCCCCAGTCCCTGTTCGGCTGCGGAACTTCGTCAGGGCTTCGTTCCTTGCCCTTCCTCGTTCGTTCCCTTCGCTACGCTCGGGAACTTTGCGAGCCTAAACGGGGCCAATATCTGCGCCGCGTTGCGTCGCGACCTCCCTCCGGTCGGTCTGCCGGTCGGCCCGCCAGTGATGCGCACCCAGCAGCATATACTTCTTGCTCTGCTCTATCGCATCCATCACCTGCTCCAGTATCTTCTCGGCCGGCGCCTCATAATCGATGACCAGCGGATCCTTGAACGTCACAGACAAAGGCACCCCCCTTTTCTTGAATTTTAGCCCCTTCTTGTTGAAGGCCCGCCAGAACCCGCCGATGACCACCGGTACCACTATCGGCTTGTTTTGCTTGATGATATTCGCCGTCCCCTTCCTGCCCGGCGCAAAAGCCTTGGTAGTCCCCTGTGGAAAGGTGATCACCCAACTGTCCGACAGCGCCCGGAAGATCTTCCGTGTGTCCGAAGGATCAAGCCCCCGCCGCACTTCCTGACTCCCGCTGCTCCAGGTCCGCTTGACCGTCAACGCGCCAGCCATCGTGAA
This sequence comes from Puia dinghuensis, assembly GCA_026224995.1. GTDB lineage: Bacteria > Bacteroidota > Bacteroidia > Chitinophagales > Chitinophagaceae > Puia > Puia dinghuensis_A. The sequence goes on along the minus strand of JAMFRX010000048.1, from coordinate 1,800 downwards.
GAGGCGGCTCACCCAGGTGGCCCGCATCGTCTCCTCGGCAGCAACATAATAAACGTTCGTAAAGGGATTTAGCAGGTAATAGGGCAGCCCCAGGCGGTCCTTCTTCCCCCATTTGACGGCACAGAAAATATGCAGGAAAGTTATGACATCCGCAAAATAGGTCTGGTGATTGCTGACAAACAATACATTTTGCTTGGGTAGTTTACGCAGATGTTCCGTACCGCTGATCTTTAGGCGATTCACAATCGTCAGGCCGGGATAAGAGATCATCCCTACTATGGCATAGACCAGTTTCCGCACGAAACGAAAATGCCTCAATCGTTCTCTCAGTAAACTCATAGTGTTTCTCCGGACCCCATAGTCCGCTTATCGAAAGTACGGAATAGTTCGGTACATCTCACTAACTTTGCCCCCCTATGAGACTGAATAATGTAATCTTCGACATGGATGGCCTGCTCATCGACTCCGAACCCTGCTGGCAGGAAGCCGGCATGGAGACATTGCTCCAGTTCAATGTCACCCTCTCTCCGGTACAATATCATCATACCACCGGGCTGCGAACCCCGGAATGGCTGGATTACTGGTTCGGCTATTTCGATATCGGTAAAGAACGGATCCCCGCCGCAGTTGCCGCCTTACACCAGCACGTTATCGAAAAGATCAAGACACAGGCCGCCCCCCTCCCCGGCGTCAAAGAAGCATTGGCTTTCTTTAAGGCCAGAGGATTCAACATCGGCCTGGCGACCTCCTCCCCCCTCTCGCTGGTCGACATAGTCGTCGAAAAGCTAGACATCGCAGGCGAGTTCCAGGCCGTCGCCTCTGCCGAGCATCTTCCCTATGGCAAGCCACACCCGCAGGTCTATATGGACTGCGCCAACGCCCTCGCGGTGAGCCCGCTTCATTGCCTGGCCTTCGAAGACTCTTTCAACGGCGTCATAGCCGCCAAAGCAGCCCGCATGACCTGCGTAGCCATCCCCGTCCATGACCAGGCCCACCTGCCCAAATGGGGCGCCGCCGACTTGAAATTAGGCTCCCTGCTGGAATTCAACGACGATCACCTGAATGCTTTATAATAATAAAAAAGGCCCGGTTCGAACCGGGCCTTATATCTCGTTTGAGAACAAGTTGCTTAGCGCAGTGTGACAGACGCGTTAATTCTGTGCTTCTCCACCGCCAGTATTCTGATCCTTCTCCTCCTGCTTCAGCTTTTCCTTGATAGAGGCTAAAGCGCCAAGGTCTCCCAGCGTAGGCTTCTCAACCTTCTGCTGGATAGTCTTGACAGCCTTGCGTGTCTTGTCAGCATCAGCGCGCTGTTCTTTCTTAAGCGCTTCCTTCTCCTCATGCTTGCTCTGTTCCCAAAGCCGGGTATGGGACAGGACGATACGTTTTTCATTACGATCGAATTCGATCACCATGAAAGAAGCCGTCTCATCCGCCTGTACCTGCTTGCCGTCTTCCTTGTTCAGGTGACGGTTAGGAGCGAAACCTTCCAGCCCGTAGGGCAGCTGCACGATAGCGCCTTTCTCATCCTTGCGGATGACGAGGCCTTCATGCACGGAGCCGACAGAGAAAGTCTCTTCCAGCGCATTCCAGGGATCTTCTTCCAGCTGTTTGTGTCCAAGCTGGAGCTTGCGGTTGTCCTTGTCGATACCGAGGATCATGACGTCTATATGCTGTCCGACCTTCGTGTATTCGCTTGGGTGATTGAACCGCTTCAGCCAGCTCAGGTCGCTGATGTGGATCATACCGCCAATGCCGGGAGCCAGCTCTACGAACACCCCGTAAGGCGTGATGTTCTTC
>JAMFRX010000362.1 GCA_026224995.1 Puia dinghuensis | reverse complement strand
CCCCACCGCGGGGTATTTACCTGCAAAGAGCGCAGCAACATGCAGGAACTGGACCAACTGATCGATAAATTCTGGAGCGGCCGGACTACGGAAGCGGAGAACCAGCGGCTTATTCAGCTGTTGCAAGAGCATGGAGCAGACCAACGACAGCTGCTACAGGATGAATTCGGCAAAAAGGAATTTTCTCCCGAGCAAACGCTGGGCGCAAAAAGAGCGCGGCAGCTGCTTGAGCAGATCCACGCCCGATATGATATCAGTGAACCGGCGATGCCCCGGATCCCCTGGTTGCGGCGATCCTGGAAGGGAGCCTCGGTGGCCGCCTGTGTCTTTATCCTGGCCGGCGTGCTTGTAGTTAAGTCGAAACGGCCGGTTTCAAGGGCCATGGAGGCTCGGGTGGCCGTCGTTCCTTCCGCGCGCCTCGTACGGTTTACCAACCCCTCCGACACCACGATGAATCTTACCCTGCAGGATGGTTCCGTCGTTCAGCTGCAAAAGAATAGTGGCATTTCCTATTACAAGCCTTTTATCAATAACCGGCGGGATGTCTCTTTATCGGGTATCGCTTTGTTTAAAGTGGCGAAGGATAAGGACCGGCCCTTTTCGGTATACGCCGGCGGAACGGTCACCCGCGTGCTGGGTACGAAGTTCCTGGTCAACGCCGTCACGGGCCTCAAGGTCACGGTTAGGCTGCTTGAAGGAAGCGTTGCCGTGGAGCCGCGGCCGGTGGCCGATACGGCAAGCAAGGGGATCCTGCTGAAGGCCGGCCAGGAGATCGCGGTGAATACCCGGGATCATAGCTATGCCGTAAGCACTGTTGTGCCCGCGAAGAATAACGGCGGCGCCAACGCTTCCGGGCGCAACGATAACATAGGATTGGCATTTAGCAAGGAACCGCTGAAGCAGGCCTTTAGGAAGATCGGGGACACCTATGGCGTAACGCTTTCGTATGACCCTAAGGAAATGGATGGGCTATATTTTACAGGCACTTTTCTTAAATCGGATGAATTGAACAGCGTACTAGCGACGATTTGCAATGTGAATGATCTGACTTTTAAACAGGAAGGGAATAAGATCCTGATCTCAAGACTTCATTAAACCATCGGATGCATGCTGGACCGGGTCCAGCCGGCATGGCCTTCAAATAGGCTATGGATAACAACTATTGTCAAAACCAAAACAAAATTATATGACCAGGAGTAAAGTATTGTCACCTATCGGACTCATAGCGCTGCTGCTGACGTCCCTGCTGACGCATGCTCAGCCGGCCCCCACGGCCATCAGGGGTATAGTAGTCTCCGATGCCGGAGAAGGGCTCAATGGCGTATCCGTTATACTGCATGGCGGGAAAGTGCATGAATCCACCACTACTGATGAAAAAGGTGTTTTCCGGTTCAATAACCTTCCGGTGAACACCCGCTATGATTTTTCCTTTAGCTATGTAGGGTATCGGGACACGGCCGTCAAGGGCTTCGAGCTTAAGCCGGGCGAAGAGAATGCCCTGATGGTAAGGCTGATCAAAGGCAATAGCAGCCTGAACGAAGTCGTTGTGACGGCGCTGGGCATCAACACGAAAAAAAAGAAGCTGGGCTATGCCACCCAGCAGATAAAATCGGAAGAGTTCGCCAAGGCGCAGGAATCCAATCCGCTGGGGGCCCTGGTAGGGAAGGTCGCCGGGCTCAATATCTATAACTCTCACGAGCTGCTTGCCGCACCCGTATACAATATCCGGGGCAATACGCCGCTGGTGGTCGTCAACGGTATTCCACTGGTGACGGACTGGTACAATATCAACCCTGACGACATCGCAACCATCGACGTGCTGAAAGGGACTTCCGCTTCGGCCCTCTATGGCTCCCGTGGCAAGGATGGAGCAATCATGATCACCACGAAACGAGGCTCTGGGTCCAAAAGTAAATTCGACGTGGATTTTAAGACGACCAATATGCAGCAGGCCGGTTTCCTCGCCATACCCAAGCAGCAGAAGCACTATGGAACGGGCGACCATGGCATCTATACCTATACGAACAGCATCTACGATACCAATGAT
>JAMFRX010000361.1 GCA_026224995.1 Puia dinghuensis | reverse complement strand
TCTTCTTCATAACGGATGGCTTGCTTCAGCAGCCCCTTGGCATCATAGCCATTGCTGGGGCTCACCACCTTGATACCGGGAATATTGGCATAATAGCTTTCGAAAGCCGTAGAGTGCTGGGCGCCCAGCTGACCGGCAGATCCGCCGGGTCCCCGGAAAACGATGGGGCAGCCTACCTGTCCACCGCTCATCGCCAGCATCTTCGACGCCGTATTGAGGATCTGGTCCAGCGCCAGAACGGCGAAGTTCCAGGTCATGTACTCAACCACCGGACGAAGTCCGCTCTGGGCAGCCCCTACCGCGATCGCCGTGAAACCTAATTCGGAGATAGGCGTATCGATCACCCTCTTGGGACCGAACTCATCCAGCATACCCTGGCTGACCTTATAGGCGCCATTGTACTCCGCTACTTCTTCCCCCATTAGAAAAACCTTGTCGTCACGCCGCATCTCTTCGCTCATGGCTTCGCGCAGCGCCTCCCGAAAAGCAATTTGTCTCATTCGTAATAGATAATTAAAGAATGTTGTTCGAGCCGCAAATTTATCGGTTGTCGGGCACAAAATCAAATCGTGTTGAACCCCAACTCATTTTATTATTTAATTATATAACTTCATGGCGCCAAAACCACAGCAACCTCATGCAAACCACAATCGAACACCTCGAAAAGATCGTTCGTGTCTACACCCGACGGCTGGAAGCCCTCTCCGAGGAGACCTACGCCTGGAAACCCCAGCCGGAGAAATGGAGTAAGAAGGAGATCCTGGGCCACCTGATCGACTCCGCCCAGAACAATATCCGGCGCTGCGTCGTCGCCCAATACGAGGACACGCCAACCATCCTTTATGCCCAGGACCAGTGGGTCAGGGAAGCCGGCTATCAGTCCTACGATACCCCCAATCTTATTCAGCTGTGGAGTCTGCTGAACCGGCATTTTGTCGCCGTTCTCAGCCAGATGAGCCCGGAAGCGGCCCAACGTAAATGCTCCATGGGAGGGCAGCCGCAGACCCTTAAGTGGGTGGCGGCGGACTACTGTAATCACCTGCTGCACCATCTGCACCAGATCCTCGACCTGGACCCTATCGCCTATCCGTGAGGTGGTCCCTGGTCGCAGCCTGGCCTGCCCGTCGGTGAGGCCGCCTGATCTGACCGTCCACGGCTGATGGCCGCTGCCCCTACTGCACCTGCTCAAAGGTCAGCATAAAGCTCGTCCCCTCGCCCAGCTGCGAGGCCACGTCGACGCCGGCCCGGTGCGACTGCAGGATATTCCAGGTCGCAGCCAGCCCCAGCCCGAACCCATTGGTCTTGGAAGTAAAATACGGCTCGAAGATGCGGGAGATGCTCTCCTCCGGGATGCCGCCCCCGTTGTCATTGATCGAGACCTTGTAGTGTTGCGGCGTCTCCTCGCGGACGGCGATGGTGATGACGCCACTCTGGGCCGGAACAGCCTCCACGGCATTGATGAGAATATTGAGAAGGGCGATCTTCAGCTTGTCCTTGTCCGCCATCACAAAAGCCGGCCGTTCGGGATAGACCAGCTCCAGCCGGATATTCTTGAGCGCAATGCGGTCCGAAGCCGCCGCTAAAGTGGATTCTATGATATCCTGCAGGCCCGTCTTCTGCAGGCTGATCTCCGCCGGCCGCGAAAGATCCAGCAGCTCGCTGATCAGCCCGTCTATGCGTCCGCAGTTGCGGGCGATGATATCCAGGTAGATATTGGCGTCTTCGCTATTGATCTCGGGCTTCAGCTGCTCCACCGAGAGGTTGATATTGGTCAGGGGATTGCGCACTTCATGGGCAAGTGTCCGCAGCAGGGTGGCCGTCGACCGCAGCTTCTCGATCTGGAACGTGGCCCGCTCGATCCGCTTGAGGTTGGTGATGTCGTGGATGATGCCCTGGATATTGTATTCCCCGTTGGAATACACTTGCCGCGAGATGGAGAGGATGCAGTTCCGCCTTTCCTTGTTGCGCGTCAGGAAGCCGACCTCCAGGTCTTCCACCTCCCCCGTCAGCTGCAGCCGGTCTCGCAGCTGCAGTGTCGCTTCCTTGCGGGCAAAGAGATTGTACACGCTCATCCGCAGCAGCTCCTCCTTGCTGTACTTGAACAGCTCGCAGGCGGCGGTGTTGACATCTTTGAATACCAGGTCGTCATTGGTGAGGAAAACGGCGTCCTTCGACCGCTCGAAGATATTCCTGAACTTCCGCTCGTTGATCCGCAGGGCCTTGATGTAGGCACTCCGCTCCAGGGCATACCGGATGCAGCGCTCCAGCTTTTCCGTATTTATCTCCGACTTGACCAGGAAATCTGCCGCCCCGATCGTCATGGCCTGGATATCCACCTGCCGGTTGCCGATGCCCGTGAGCAATACCAGCGGCTCCTCGCAGCCTTTGGCAATGGCCTCCTGGAGCAATTCAAGGCCGGTTTTTTCCCCCAGAAGGTAATCCACGAAATAGATGTCATAGCCCGACCTGGCAATGCGCTGCAGGGCCTCGTTATAATCATAACACCAGTCGATCTGGAATGCCTTTTCAGGGATGTCCTTGATGCATGCCTCGATGATGAGGAAATCATCTTCGTCATCTTCTACTATTAGTATCCTTGTAGGGAGGTTGGACGGCAGCATGTTAGTAAAAGTAATTAGATGTTTGTTGTTTGCCCGCTAATTTCGTCATTTTTTTCAATCAATTCCTTCGCCGGCGCGCCCAGGGGAAGGGCTACTATGAAAACGGACCCCTCGCCGGGCTTGCCCAGCGCCGAAATAAAGCCGTTGTGCATCTCCACGATCTTCTTGCACAAGGCCAGTCCAATGCCCGTCCCCTCGTATTCCGCGTTGGAATGCAGCCGTCGGAACATATCGAAGATCTGTTCGGCATATTTCTGATCAAACCCAATGCCATTGTCCTCGATATAGATGCGCCCATACCGGATCTCGGGCTCCCGGCCGTTGATGCCCGATACTGCCGGCGCTTCTTCATAACGGATGCGGATCCGGGGTGGCTCGGTCTTTTTAGTGTATTTCAAGGAATTGCTGATCAGATTGGAGAAAAGCGGCCCCATCAGCACCGTGCTGGCCGGCAATACCGGGAGCGTATCCACCTCGACGAGCGCGTGTTTTTCGCGGATGACCCCTTCCATCTCCGAAAGCACTTCGCCGATGACCCCATTCAGGTCCACTTCTGAAAAGTTCTGCTTCTCCACCGCGATCTTAGAGAATCGCAGGATATCATTGATGAGCTCCTGCATCCGCTTGGAGACCTCCTGTATCCGGGTAAGATAAAGCTGGCCATCCTTGCTGAAGGCGTTGTCCGAGCTGGCCAGGAGCCTGTCGCTGAACATCCGGATCTTTCGCAGGGGCGCCTGCAGGTCATGCGAAGCCATGAAGGCAAAAAGATCGAGGTCCTTATTGGCCGTCTCCAGCCGCGAGATGTTCTCCAGCAGCTGCTTGTTCAGCTCCGTTATCTTTTCTTCCGAAGCCTTCCTTTCATTGATCTCCAGCTCCAGGTTGCGGTTGATGGCCACTAATTTCTGCTCCTGGGCGATCAGGCGCTGACTCTTGCGGTACAGGTCTACGAATATCCCGACCTTCACCCGCAGCAGCTCGGGATTCACCGGCTTGTAGATATAGTCCACCGCCCCCGCCCTATAGCCCTTGAAGAGATTCTCCTCGCCATAGTTGTTGGCCGTGATAAAAATAATGGGAATATGCCGCAGCCGCTCCCTCTCATAGATGAGCGAAGCCGTCTCGAAACCATTGAGGTTGGGCATCTGCACGTCCATGAGGATCAGCGCGAAGTCGAAGTCCGTCAATAGGTGCTTTAGCACCTGACGACCGGAAGTAGCCTTTACAAAGCGATAGCCGTCGGGTTCCAGCACGCTCTCCATCGACATCAGATTGTCTTCCCGATCGTCAACTAACATGATCTTTGGTTGCATGCACCGGATTTAGGGTTGTTTTTATTTATAAAACCACACGCGCATCAGCGACAGCAGCTGGTCGATCTTAAGAGGCTTGGTGATATAATCGGATGCCCCGGCCTCGATACATTTCTGCCGGTCACCCTTCATGGCCTTGGCCGTCACGGCGATGATCGGCAGCGTATTGTTCTTGTGCTCGCGCCTGATCTTCAGCGTGGTCTCATACCCGTCCATCTCCGGCATCATGATGTCCATCAATACCATGTCGACCTTCTGCTTCTCGTCATTGATGATCTGGATGGCTTCTTTTCCACTCTCTGCCGTCACGACGTTGATATTATACCGCTCGAATACCGTGGTCAACGCAAAAAGATTTCGTACGTCATCATCCACCACCAGCACGTTCTTACCCGTAAGGATATCATCCTTCATCCGGATCTGTTCGATCACCCGCCGCTTCTCCGGCGACAGCTCCCGGTGATTGATGTGTAGGTGAAGCACCGTCTCTTCCAGCAGGTGCTCCAGGGAATTGACGCCCTTCAGCAACACCGTATTGGAGCTCCTGTTCAGGTGATAGAGCTCTTTTTTATTGAAGTCTTTTGCCGAGTAGACGATCACCGGCGTCAGCTTTTTCTTGTTCTCGCTGACCTGCGTGACCAGGTCGATCCCCGAGATGTCCGGCAGCGTATAGTCGAGGATAATGCAGTCGAAGCTGCGGATATCGGTCTCCTGCAGGGCCTTCTTCCCGCTCGTGGCGATGGTGACCTGCATGTTCTCGCCCTGCAGCATCTTGCTGATCTGCGAGCTGTCGAGCTCGTTGTCCTCTACTACCAGGATCCGCCGCGCATCCTTATTGCTGAACGACAGGATGTCTTCGAACAATTCGTTTAACGCTTCATTCTCCAAAGGCTTAAGCAGGAAGCTCCGGGCGCCGCGCTTCAGGGCCAGGGCCTTGTTCTCCTCGCCGGAGATCAGGTGGATAGGGATATGCCGGTAATTAAGGTCATTGCGCAGCAGGTCCAGCACCTTCCAGCCGCTGGTATCGGGGAGCTTGACGTCCAGGGTGATGGCCATCGGGGTGAACCGGTTGATGAAATCGAATACTTCCAGGTAGTTGGTCGCCACTACGGCCTTCATATCGTAGCCATGCGCCTTCTCGATGATAATCCGGCCGAAGCGCAGGTCATCTTCCACGATCAGGAGTATCTTATCGCCAGGCTGGATGGAGGTCCTGTCGTCGCCCGCATCGTTGATCATCTCGTTCACGATATTGAGCTTGCCCGAAACGTCTACCGGCTCGTTGGTCACCCGCAGGGAGTTCAGGAGCGTATCGATCTCGGTGTTGTCGGCCCCCAGCTGCAGCTGTTTTAAGGCGCTCAGGCTGCCATAGGTTTCCTTGGTGATCAGTCCCGTGACGCTCTCTACCGGCAGGAAGAGGGTGAAGGTGCTGCCCCGCTGCGGGACACTCTCCAGCTCTATCGTCCCGCCCAGCAGCTCGGCAAGTCCCCTGCTGATGGAAAGGCCCAGACCCGTGCCGCCATATTTACGGCTGGTAGATCCTTCCGCCTGCTGGAAGGCCTCGAAGATGATGTTCTGCTTTTCCTGCGGGATGCCGATGCCGGTATCGCTGATGGCGAAGCCTACCACCTGGCGGGCGTCATCGAGCGAGGAGTTCCCGGCCTTCCAGGTACGGTTGGCTTCGAAGATGCGCAGCTTCACCTCGCCTTTCTCGGTAAATTTAAAGGAGTTCGACAGCAGGTTCTTCAATATCTGGTTCAGACGCTGCAGGTCCGTCTCCATGCTCTGCGGTAACCGGGGATCCGTTTCGATGGTAAAACGCAGATGCCGGGCCTCGGAGATGGGCTTGAAGGTCGTCTCCACGAAAGAGGCGATCTCGGAAAAGCGTACCGGCGAAAGGTTCGCCGTGATAAAGCCGGATTCGATCTTCGACAGATCGAGAATGTCATTGATCAGCTGGATCAGGTCATCCCCACAGCTGTGGATGGTCTTGGCATAACGGATCTGCTTGTCCGTGAGGTTGCCTTCCACATTCTCATAGAGCTGCTGCGCCAGGATGAGCAGGCTGTTCAGCGGGGTCCGCAGCTCATGGGACATATTGGCCAGGAATTCACTCTTGTATTTAGAGGTCAGGGTAAGCTGCTCGGCCTTTTCTTCCAGGGAGCGACGCGCCTCTTCTACTTCTCTGTTCTTGTTCTCCACCTCATTCTTTTGCCGTACCAGCAGCAGCGCCTTGTCCTGTAGCTCGTCATTGGTGCGCCGCAGCTCCTCCTGCTGGATCTTCAGCTCGCCGGCCAGGCTCTGTGATTGGCCCAGGAGCTCTTCCGTACGGGTATTCGCCTCGATCGTATTCAACACGATCCCGATACTCTCCGTCAGCTGGCTCAAAAAATCCAGGTGGGTCTCGCTGAAGATATCCAGCGAAGCCAGCTCGATGACGGCTTTCACCTTGTTCTCGAAGAGCACCGGCAGGATGATCAGGTTCGCAGGCTTCGACCGGCCGAGCCCGGAGCTGATCTTAATATAATTCCCCGGCACATTGGAAAGGATGATCCTTTCCTTCTCGAAGGCTACCTGCCCTACCAGCCCTTCGCCGATCGCGAATTCCGTGGGGATGTTCTTTTCATTCCTGTACCCATAGGCCGCGAATAGCCGCAAGGTGTCCTCGCGGGTATCTTCATTCTGCTTGAGGATAAAGAAGGCGCCATAGTGTGCGGTGACCACCTGCGCCAGTTCCGAGAGGATGCGCTGCGTCACCGTATTGAGATCCTTCTGCCCCTGCAGCAT
>JAMFRX010000047.1 GCA_026224995.1 Puia dinghuensis | reverse complement strand
GTTGAGGATATCCGGGAGCAGTGGGTGGAGGACCGGCGTTTCGAGCCGGCCATGGATATTGCGCATGCGCAGGAATTGCTGAAGGGGTGGCAGCGGGCCGTGAAGGCCGCGATTGCGTGGACAAATGAATAAACAACTATGAAACGACAGGAGATGATAGCGGCGCTGGATGCCAGGGGCATCCAGCCCTGGGACATGTGCATTATCGGTGGCGGGGCCACCGGCCTCGGGGTAGCCGTAGACGCGGCGTCCCGTGGGTTCAGCGTCTTGCTGCTGGAGGAATATGATTTTGCGAAGGGCACGTCTTCGCGGGCCACGAAGCTGGTGCATGGCGGCGTCCGCTATCTGCAGCAGGGCAATGTGAAGCTCGTCACCGAGGCCCTGCATGAAAGGGGCATCCTTCGGCGGAATGCCCCGCATTTAGTAAAGGACCTCTCCTTTATTGTCCCCAACTACAAATGGTGGGAAGGTCCTTATTACGGGATCGGCCTGAAAGTATATGATTGGATGGCGGGCAGTCTGGGGCTGGGCAAGAGCAGGCTGCTGTCGCGAGAGGAGACATTGGAGCTGGCCCCTACCCTGGATGCCGAAGGGCTGCGGGGAGGGGTCTTGTATCATGACGGGCAGTTCGACGATGCGCGGCTGGCGATAGAGCTGGCGAAGACGGCGGCCGGCCAGGGCGCGACTATGCTCAACTATTGCAAGGTAAGCGGGCTGCTGAAAGAGGAAGGCCGTTTAGTCGGGGTAGTCGCTACGGATACGCTTAGCGGGCGAACTTATACCATTGCGGCGAAAACGGTGATCAATGCTACGGGGGTGTTCGTCGACAGTGTGCTGCGGATGGATGATGCATCCAGCGAGCCCATTATTGCGCCCAGCCAGGGCGTGCACCTGATGCTGGACAAAGATTTCCTACCCGGGGGAACGGCCATTCTTGTGCCGCATACCGATGACGGCAGAGTCCTGTTCGCGGTGCCCTGGCATGACAAGCTCATCGTCGGCACGACTGATACGCCGGTAAGCCAGGTGGACATCGAGCCCAGACCCTTACCCGAGGAGATTGCTTTCATCCTGCAGCAGATAGGCCGTTATCTGCAAAGGGTACCGCGTGTGGAGGATATCCGCAGCGTGTATGCGGGGCTGCGGCCGTTAGTGAAGAGCAGCGGCAGGAAGACAGCGGAGCTGTCGCGAGACCATGTGGTGCTGGTGGCGGAGTCGGGACTGATCACTATCACAGGCGGGAAGTGGACGACCTACCGGCGGATGGCCGAGGATACAGTCAATACGGCGATAGAACGGGGTGGGTTAGACGATAGGGCTTGTATAACGGCGACACTGGCGATCCATGGGGCACCGGGGGCGGGGGACATGGAGGGGACAGGTGCTGGTGCAGGGCAGGCGAATGAAGCCACCGACCCGTTGCATTTTCATGGTACTGATGCAGCGGCTATCCGCAAGATTGCGGAGGTCGACGGGCGCTGGGGGCAGAAACTGCATCCGCGGCTGCCCTATATCCTGGCGGAGATAGTGTGGGCGGTGAGGGAAGAGCTTTGCATGACAGTGGAAGACGCCCTGAGCCGGAGGACGCGGAGCCTTCTGCTGGATGCGCAGGCGGCCATGGAATGTGCCGGACCTGTAGCGGAGCTGATGGCGGCCGAGCTGGGCAGGGACCGAAGCTGGCAGGAGCAGCAGGTGGCGGAGTTCAGGGCACTGGCGGCAGGCTATCTGGTGGAACCTCATAAACAAACAATAGTATGACTCCATTCTGGGGAGAATTCATCGGAACAGGCATGATCATCATCCTTGGGCAGGGAGTGGTGAGCAATGTGGTCCTGCAAAAAACAAAGGGCTATAACAGCGGCTGGGTCGTCATAAGCTTTGGGTGGGCGATGGGTGTGTTCGTCGGCGTATATTGCTCGGCGGCAGCAAGCAAGGCCCATCTGAATCCTGCGGTGACACTGGCCTTTGCCGCGCTGGGGAAAATATCCTGGAAGCTGGTACCTGTCTATATGACGGCGCAGCTGCTGGGAGCCATGGCCGGATCGGTAGTGGCGTGGCTATGCTTCCGGCCGCACTTTAACCAGACGGCGGATGCGGATGCGAAGCTGGCGGTCTTCTGCACGGCCCCGGCTATACGTAGCTATGGCGACAACCTGATGACGGAAGGCATTGCCACTTTTGTGCTTATCCTGGGAGTGCTTTTTATCGCGGCGCCTACGAGCAGCCTGGGTGCGTTGGATGCTTTGCCGGTGAGCCTGCTGGTGCTGGGCATTGGGCTGGGTCCCGGGGGCCCTACGGGCTATGCCATCAACCCTGCCAGGGACCTTGGTCCCCGGATAATGCATGCGATCCTGCCTATTCCGGGAAAGAGGGATAGTGATTGGGCGTATGCGTGGGTTCCGGTGGCTGGCCCGTTGCTGGGGAGCTTGCTGGCTGTGCTGGTATTTGAGCTATTGCACTGAAGGTGAATAAATAAAGCTCATTGCAAAAAAAATCCCTGCCGTGAAGCAGGGAGATCACTAATCAAATTCTTAGCCAAAATTATTCTTCTCATTCATGATCATGTACGGAAAAAGGGCCTGTTTGGTTTTTCTTCGGAGTTAATTTTTTAGGCCGCCACCTTTTTCTGTGTTTTCCTGATGCTTACGGTGAAGCAGCGCGCCTGCTTCGAGAAGGCGTTCCAGGTCTTTGCAGCGCATAATAAGGTCGGCCCTTTCGCCGGGCTCGCCAAATTCCGCGTTATCCGTTGTGATGCAGGTCTCTGCCATCGCCCAAAGGATATAGCGGCATTCGTAGAGGCGATAGTCTGTGAAAAAACGTTCCAGCACAACCATAGGTTCCTGTACTTCTTCTTCACTCAGCACGAGGATCCCATCGTAAACCTCTTTTTGTTCGTTAAAGGGTGACATAAAAAATAATATTTAAGGTTAAGATTGGGCTGCGCCCGATCTCTCCGGTATCTGCCGGGCGGACGCTGCACTTATCCGCGGGAGTGAAGATGAGTGTGTAAAGGTAGAGAGTGAAATGACTTGAGCAAAAAATAATTAGAGGGCGGATAGGATGATGGAGCAGGCCTGGTGAATGAGCGCATCGGTGATGGACAGTGGTGGAGCGATGCGGAGGCATTGAGGAGCGAACAGATACCAGTCGGTTAGCAAACCGGCGGTGATGCAGGCATCGATGATGCGTTTATTCTGCTCGAAGCTGTCGAATTCCACGGCTATGAGCAGTCCGCAGCTGCGGACGGACCGGATGGCGGGATGGACGAGAAGGCTGCGGAAAAGGATCTCTTTACGGGCCACGTCTGCGATCCAATTGGATTCCAGCAGGACCTGCATTGAGGCCAGGCCTGCCGCGCAGCAGAGTGGATGGCCGCCGAATGTGGTGATGTGTCCCAGCACGGGATCGCCCGTGAGGGCCTGCATGGTCTGGTGTCCGGCGATAAAGGCGCCCATGGGCAGTCCGCCGCCGAGCGCTTTTCCCAGCAGCAGTATATCCGGCACGGTGTCGTAACGCTGGAATCCCCACAGTGTTCCTGTCCGGCCGAAACCGGCCTGGATCTCATCGAAGACGAGGAGGGCGCCTACGGCGTTGCAATGTTGCCGCAGCTGCAGGAGCCAGTTTTTGTCGGGGAGATAAACTCCTCTTTCCGCCTGGACGGTCTCGATGATGACGCAGGCTGTCTGCGTTGTGATCGCGTGTAGGGCGGCGGGGCTATTGTATTCAACATGGCGGATACCGGGAAGGAGGGGGCGGAAGGCATTTCGCCAGTATTCGTCGCCCATGACGCTAAGCGCGCCCTGGGTTGAGCCGTGGTAAGACTGGTTGAAGGCAACGATCTCCGGCCGGCCTGTCACCCGTTTAGCCAGCTTCATCGCGCCTTCTGTGGCTTCGGTCCCACTATTGGTGAAGTAGACGGAATCCAGCGAGGCGGGAAGGTGGGCTGCCAGGAGCGATGCGTATTCCACCTGGGGGGACTGGACGAGCTCGCCGTATACAAGCAGGTGCAGGTAGCGATCGGCCTGGTCTTTTATCGCCTGTACGACCCGCGGATGGCGATGGCCGGTATTACAGACGATGATACCGCCGATGAGATCGATATAGGCTTTACCGGCCCGGTCGTAAAGATAGAGGCCTTCCGCTTTCACGATCTCCAGGCCCAGGGGATTAGGAGAGGTCTGTGCTACATGCCGGAGGAATAGTCTGTTTGTGTCGGACTGTGGGTTCATGGAAAAGCAAAGTTCGTATATTTACCAAACAATCAAATCCCAAATCAATATGGCTACGATACTACCGGTAGAAGGCAAGTCCCCCCGTTTCGGAAAAAATTGCTTTGTCGCGCCCAATGCCACGATCGTTGGAGACGTCGAGATGGGCGATGATTGCAGCATTTGGTTCAATGCCGTCGTCCGTGGAGATGTGAACAGCATCCATATCGGCAACAAGGTGAACATCCAGGACGGGGTCATCATTCATGGAACGTATAAGAAGACCAGCGTCCATATCGGCGATGAAGTTTCCATCGGCCACAATGCCATTGTGCATGGCTGCACTATCCATGAGAAGGTGCTCATCGGCATGGGCGCCATTATCATGGATAACGCCGAGATAGGCAAGAATTCGATCATCGCGGCTGGTGCGGTCGTCCTGGAGGGAACAAAGATCGAGTCGGGCGCTATCTATGGCGGCTGCCCGGCCCGGAAGATCAAGGATGTTCCCAGTGAACTGATTTCCGGGCAGATAGAGCGCATTGCCAAGAATTATCTGCAGTATGCCGGCTGGTTCAGGGATGCGAATGAGGCGCCACAGCCAGAAGGAGAGCAGGTCAAAGGATGAAGCGGGCCTGCGGCAGCAACAAAAACATAGGGGTAAATGGGTAAAGATTTGAGCTGAAAGGGGCATGATCCTATCCGCATTGGTCAATTAATGGGTTTCTGTCTTGCAAATACAGGATAATATTTGTAGGTTTAAATCCGTTTATATAAGATATCCCTATGCCAAGACCTAAAACCATACTTCTCTTCCTTTTACTTACCACCTTACTTACCGGTATTTCCTCCTGTGGCGCAATGCACAGTCTTTTCGGGCCGAAATACGGCTGTCCGAGCGACGGCAAGAATGTGGGTGCGGAACGGATCCTGAGCGGAGAGAAGGTGCCACGATCGCCGAAGTTCAAGGCTTAGCGTACTAGTGATATCTTTATGAACTTTTGTGATGTCTTTTGAATCTATACCCTAATATAAAACTCAAAAATCCCTACACTATGAGCCCTCTAACCTTACGCACCGATTTTGGTTGCACGGAAGCCGTCATAGACGACGATTGCGGACTAAAGCGCTTTTATGAAGTCGCTAATATTCTCTCCGATGACCTGGATATTAAATTCACACAAAAAACTGATGATTTCGATAGTCTGATGTGGGACTTTCTTTACAAAGGGCATATCCTCACCCTTCATTACAATATTTACACCGGCATCAGCATCTATCCCCGGAAATTCCGGGAAGCTCCCCGCAAGGATAATGATGCCGTAGTAGAGGTAGCGAAATTCCTGGAAAGTAAATTATTGATCAATACGGCCCGTCGATTTATGTCCTGAGAAAGGAGAGGGCGTGTACGCTAACGATTGTTTGTAGAATGTGGAGGGGATCCGATATCGGGTCCTCTTTTTTTTTCTTATATTGCAAGTACATGACATTCTCGAAACAGACTCCCTTCTATACCAAGCTGGCCATGGTGCTGATCAGCCTGATCGCACTGTTCTATATTGCCGTTCTTGGAAAATCCGTTCTATCGCCGCTGATCTTTGCGCTGCTCTTTTCCGTGATGCTGCTGCCGGTGGCCAATTTCCTGGAGCGGCGGCTGCGTTTCCCCCGTAGTCTGGCTTCCCTTGTCTCCGTATTGCTGCTGATATGTTCGCTGGCTGCGTTGCTATACCTGGTGGGCTCGCAGATCAGCAACCTGGCGGAGGACTGGCCCCAGTTCAAGCAGCAGGTAATGTCTTCGGTGAGCAGCCTGCAGCAGTGGATCTCCACGAAGTTCCATATCCATATAAAGCAGCAGATGACCTATGTGAACAATGCTACTTCGAAGCTGCTGGAGACTGGCGGATCCGTTTTGGGTGATGTGGCCTTGAGCTTGTCGTCATTCCTGCTGACGTTAGTGTTCATTCTGATAGATACTTTCTTCCTGCTGTACTACCGGCGGCTGATCATCCGTTTCCTGGTCGCCGTTTTCCGGGAAGAGAATGCGGTGATCGTGTATGACATCATCGCGCAGATACAGGTCCGTATCCGGCAATACATTTTAGGCCTGCTGCTGGAGATGGTGATCGTTGCTACTGCGTGCTGTCTGGCCCTTTGGATATTGGGCGTTAAATACGCCATTCTGCTTGGGCTGATCACGGGCCTGCTGAACATCATTCCCTATATCGGCATTTTCACGGCCCTGCTGCTCTCGACGCTGGTGACCTTTGCGACGGCGGGAGCCACCAAGCTGATCTTCGTGGTCTGCACCATCCTGGGCATCCACCTGATCGACAGCAATGTACTGCTGCCGGTGATCGTTGGCTCGAAAGTCAGGATCAATGCCTTCATTACTGTCCTGGGTGTCATCGTAGGAGAAAGCGTCTGGGGTATTCCCGGCACTTTTTTAGCTATTCCGGTGATTGCCATCGCCAAGATCGTCTTCGACCGCATTGAGCCGTTAAAGCCCTGGGGATTGCTGTTCGGGGATGAAAAGGACGAAATGCAGCCGATTCCCCTGAAGGAGGAAATAAAAGAAGATGGCCATGATGTGACCAATGCGCCGGAGAAAAAGTAGGTGAAATCAGCCCGGCGGATGGAAGGCGCGGGCGGACAGTAGGGCCGCAGAGACATGCAGAAGGTGGGCCGACGGTAATAGATGAAGGAGGGTCAATCAGCGCAAAGACTGATCTGCCAGGAGCCCGATGATACGCCGGGCGTTCAACTTTACATATTGGACGATGTATTCGATGAGCAGGATTGCGGCCAGCATACCGGCCATATTCTGCGACATGGACGTATAGCAGCCGGTGGCTTTGAGCAGATCGCCCAGGCTATCGTAAGCGTGCAGCCGGCCTTCACCGGAGATCTCTAAATATTTGTAGATGCCGCCGATTATGAGGGTAATGATGGTAAGCACTACAAGCGACGAAGAGCGCCGCATGTGGAGCATAATGCTACAGATCACATACACGCAGCTGGCCACGAAAAAGCTCATGCCCATGTGCGCACAGAAATGTACCATTTTCGTATGATCGGAGAGGGAATCCGGGAAAATGAATCCAAAATAAATAATGCCTGCCAGGAGCACGGCTCTTATGAGCCTTCCGAGGGTCTTGTTCGATCGTATCGCTTCGCTTGTCACGGTATCACAGTTTGTTGTAATAGTTCTACTAAGACTAATCCCGTGCCAATTTTTGCCTATCTATAGTTATTTTCCTCTATGCTGCCGAGGATATTGCAATAGCTGGCATAGCGGTCGACTGCTATCTCTCCCTCGTTTACGGCTTGTTTTACGCGGCATCCGGGCTCTTCCAGGTGCATGCAGTTGTTAAACTGGCATTGTCCAACGAGGGCGCGCATTTCGGGAAAATAGCCCGAGAGCTCTTGTCTGGAGATATCGACCAGGCCGAATTCCTTCATGCCGGGTGTATCGATGATCCGGCCTCCTTTGGGCAGGTCGAACATTTCTGCGAAGGTGGTGGTATGGGTGCCCTTGCCGCTCCAGCCGCTGACGTCCTGCGTCTTGAGGTGCAGGTTGGGGAACAGGGCGTTCAGGAAGGACGACTTCCCTACCCCGGAGTGGCCGCTGAGAAGGCTGATCTTATCCTGCAGGAGGCGGCCCACGTCGTCGAGGCCTTCGCCCGTTTGAACGCTCATGCGGATGGTCCGGTAGCCGACGGCGGTGTACATGGCGGCGTATTCCGTGAAACGTTCTTCTTCCTTCTTTCGATACAGATCAGCTTTATTGAACAGCAAGATGGCGGGAACGTGATAGGCTTCGCAGGTGATGAGCCAGCGGTCGATGAAGCCCAGGGAGGTGCGTGGGTCCTTGAGGGTGACGACGAGCAGGGACTGGTCGATGTTGGCGGCCACGATATGATGCTGCATGCGGTGGGAAGGCGACTGGCGGTTGATATAGTTCCTACGGTCGTGGATTGCCGTTATCAGGGCTACCTGTTCGTCCGGGTTCTCCGGCTCGAAGTCTACTTCGTCACCTACGGCCAGGGGGTTGGTAGAGGTGATGCCATCCAGCTTGAAGAGGCCTTTGAGGCGGGCGTTCCAGGTTTCGCCTTCCGCCGTCTTTACCGTGTACCATGAGCCAGTGGATTTGTATACTTTTCCCTGCATGGTGTGAAGTTAAGGGAACTTTCTGAGCACCGTCCAGCGGAGCAGCAGCTCCAGCATCAGCAAGACGGCTGCTGCCAGGGCAAAGGGGAAGAACTGTTCGGTGTAGCGCCGGATGCTGGATACTTCGACCTTGGATTTCTCCAGGCGGTCTATCTCGCTATAGATGTTCTTGAGGCTTTCGTTGTCCTTGGCGCGATAGTAGTGGCCACCGGTTTCGTTGGCGATCTGGGTGAGGAGTTTCTCATCTATATTGACCTTTTCCCTTTGCATGACCACGCCTGCGGGCGTCTGTACGGGTACCGGGGCGAAGCCTTCCGTACCCATGCCGACGGTATAGACGCGTACGCCGACGGATTTAGCGATCTCCTTGGCCGTGTTAGGGTCTATGAGGCCGCCGTTGTTCTCACCGTCGGTGAGCAGGATGATGACCTTGCTCTTCGAGGGCGAATTACGGAGGCGGTCGACACCGGTAGCCAGGCCCGATCCGATGGCGGTGCCATCTTCGAGCAAGCCGCTTTGTACATTGAACAGCTGGGCCTTCAGGACGTTGCGATCGGTGGTAAGGGGGCACATGGTAAAGGCTTCGCCGGAGAAGATCACGAGACCGATGCGATCGGTAGGGCGGTTGTCGATGAATTCCGAGGCTACATTCTTAGCCGCTTCCATGCGATTGGGGGTGAAGTCCTGGGCAAGCATGGAGCCGCTGATGTCCAGGCAAAGCACGATATCGATGCCTTCGCCATTGACGAGCTGTTCGTCGTTGCGGGTCTGGGGACGGGCGAGCGCGACGATCAGGCAACAAAGGGCCAGGAGGCGGAAGATGAACAGCAGGGGGCGCAGAAAGTTCTTCCAGGAACGTGTTCCCCGAAAGGCGCGTACCGACGAGACCATGAACGTGGCCTGGCTGTTATCCGCGCGCTTGAGCTCCCACCAGATCAGCAGGGGTATAAGCGCAAACAGCCCGAAGAAGGCCGGCTGGCTGAAATAAATATGTTTATACCAATCGTACAGCACGTGTTGTTTTAATCAGTTTGTTTAACAGGTTGTGGTATAAGCGCTTGCTCCATCGCATCGATGGCCGTCCGCACCGCCCGGTAATGTTGTTCGCTATCCGCTATTCCGGGCTGATATTTTGCGAATTTGACGAAGTCGCTCATGCGCAGGGCATCGGCCAGCTCCTCATGTCGGGGCAAGCGGGATCGCAGCTCCCGGATAAGCTCTTCGCTGGTTTCGGCAAAGCTATAGACATTCATACGGCGGAGCAGGTATACCCGAAGGATCTCGCCCAGCCTGCTGTAATATAGCTTCATCGAGCCTGTGGCCGGCAGGTTGCGCCGTTCCAGCTCATCGAGGGCCTGCATAGCCTCCTCATAGGGAGAAAGGGTTATTTTCTCTTTAACCGCCTGGAGCCTCCGCAGCAATTTCTTCCGACGCACCAGCCAGAAGACCAGCAACAGCGAGGCGAGGGTGAAAGCGGCTACGATCCAGACGAACCATTGGGCGAAAGGGTTGGGAACGTCGATGATGTCTTTGATATCGTGAAAATCCTTGGAGCGGTCTATAGGCGTATAGCCTACGGCGATGCGGATGGAGTCGCTGAAAACTTTTTTGTTAGCGGCAAGGAAGGGCAGGCGTGGGATGGCCCACATACCGGAGTCGAAGCTGGTAATTGTCAGGTATTGCCGGTAGTAGTGTTCGCCGGGGTGGATGGCAGAGTCGATCTTGCCCTTTGTGAGAAAGTCAAAATGCGGCAAGGAATCGAGGCCGGGCCAGGCGAAGGGGGTGTTGTCCGGTACGGTGGCTTCCAGCATCAGGTGGAAGGGCTCCCCGATGACGATCTTCTGTTTGTCCGTGGTTGCTTTGATCGTCGCGGGTGGAGAGGCAGCTTGTTTATGCTGCGCGTGGAGCAGCATGGCCGGCAGGCATAGGGAAGCGACGATTATATATGATCTTAATGGTCTCATGTACTATCCCGGCCGGTGACGTCCTACGAAGAACCGCTGCAGGATCTTTACGTAGTCTTCGTCTGTCCGCAGATGCAGCAGGTCGCACCCGGCCTTTTGGAAGATGCTTTTACATTGCTCTGTCTGGTTAAAAAAATATTGTTGGTAATTCGTGCGGACCAGATAGTCGCTTGTGTCTACCCAATGCCTGCCGCCGGTTTCGGAGTCTTCCGCTTCGATGAGCCCGATGGACGGGAGCTCCATATCCATTCGGTCGTAGACCTTGATACCGATGATATCGTGTTTCTTTCCTGCTACTTTCAGGGCTTCTTCGAAGCCCGGCTCGCGGCGCGTCTGAGACGGGGGGAGGCCATTACCGTCGAGGAAGTCGCTGAGCAGGAAGACGATGGCCTTCTGCCGGGCGCTGCGGTTCAGGAAACGGATGGCCTCGCT
>JAMFRX010000360.1 GCA_026224995.1 Puia dinghuensis | reverse complement strand
GTGCCTGCCGCCCTGCCCTCGGAGATGCCCTTCGACACCACCCGCTTTTCCCGCAACCGCCTGGGCCTCGCAGCCTGGACGGTCAGCCGGGAGAACCCGCTCACGGCAAGGGTATTCGTCAACCAGCTCTGGCAGGAGTTCTTCGGCCGGGGTATCGTAAAGTCCTCCGGTGACTTCGGGATGCAGGGCGACCTGCCTTCCCATCCGGCGTTACTGGACTGGCTGGCTGCGGATTTCATGGACAACGGCTGGGACATCAAACGCCTGGTGAAGCTTGTCGTCCTATCCGCCACCTACCGGCAATCCGCTAAGACAACGCCGGAGAAGCTGGAGAAAGACCCCGAGAACATGTACCTCTCCCGCGGCCCCCGCAATCGCCTGCAGGCCGAGTTCGTCCGGGATCTCGTGCTCGCCAGCAGCGGCCTGCTCATGCCCACCATCGGCGGGCCGAGCGTTAAGCCGTATCAGCCCTATGGCCTCTGGGAATCGGCTACCTCCGGCCGCGGCGTCCTGGCCACCTATCGCCAGGATCATCACGACTCCCTCTACCGCAGGGGCATGTACACCTTCATCAAGCTCACCGTCCCCCCGCCATCTATGGGCATCTTCGACGCCAGCAACCGCGATCAATGTGAGGTCCGGCGCCTGAGGACCAACACGCCCCTGCAGGCCCTGGTGATGATGAACGACCCTACGGTGCTCGAAGCCTCGCGTGTGCTCGCTCAACGTTTATTGTTGGGTCCTGCCGGCAAAGATGCCCTCACCACGGCTTTCAGGACCATCGTCTGCCGTCACCCCACAAAAAAAGAAATTACCGTCCTCACGGACTATTATAATGACCAGCTCCAGCTCTTCAGACAAAAAAAGCTGGATGCGAATAAAACCATCAACGTCGGCGAATACCCGCAGGCCGCAACAGATCCGGATGCGACAGCCGCATTGATGAAAACAATTCAGCTGGTCTATAATCTGGAAGAGACGATAACCAGGACTTAAACGTATAGTATGAAAGAGATCATCGAGCACAGACTGTCCATGAACCGTCGCCGGTTCCTCTACCGCGCCGGCCTCGGCATCGGCAGCATCGCCCTGGGCTCCCTGCTCATCCCCGACCTGTTCGGCAGCAAGGACGACGAGATGCCGCAGCTGGGACTGCCGCATTTTGCCCCCCGCGCCAAAAGGATTATCTACCTGTTTCAAAACGGCGCCCCCTCGCAGCTGGACCTGTTCGACTATAAGCCCCTCCTGCAGCAGATGCACGGCCAGGACCTGCCAGAATCCGTCCGGCTTGGACAACGGCTCACCGGCATGACCGCCGACCAAAAGAAATTCCCCCTCGCCGGCACCTATTTTCAATTCAACCAATACGGCCAGGCCAGGCAGTGGATCAGCGAGCTGCTGCCCTATACCGCCAAAGTCGTCGACGACCTCTGCTTCGTGAAGAGCATGTTCACGGAAGCGATCAATCATGACCCCGCCCTCACCTTCTTCCAGACAGGCGCACAGGTAGGCAACCGCCCCAGCATGGGCTCCTGGCTGAGCTATGGGCTGGGAAGCGAGAACAAGAACCTCCCCGCCTTCTGCGTCCTGCTGTCCAAAGGCAAAGGCAACGGCCAGGGCGTCTACTCCAAGCTCTGGTCCAACGGCTTCCTGGACTCTATTCATCAGGGCGTACAGTTCAGCAGTGGCGAAGACCCGGTGCTCTATCTCAACGATCCGGACGGCATGTCCAAATCGGAGCGTCGCAAAATGCTCGACAAGCTCGCCGAGCTCAACGAAGACTCCTACAAAGAATTCGGCGACCCGGAGATCAGCACCAAGATCAGACAATACGAAATGGCTTACCGCATGCAGACTGCCGTACCAGAGATCACGGATACGTCTAAAGAGCCGGAAGGGACCCTGAAGCTCTATGGTCCCGAATGCCTCGTCCCCGGCACCTTCGCCGCCAACTGCCTGCTGGCCAGAAAGCTGTCGGAAAGCGGCGTCCGCTTCGTTCAGCTCTACCACCAGGGCTGGGACGGACATTCCAACCTGCCCAGCGAGATCAAAGGACAGTGTAAGGATGCCGACCAGGCTTCGGCCGCCCTCATCACCGATCTAAAACAACGTGGCCTCCTGGACGAGACCCTCGTCATCTGGGGCGGAGAGTTCGGCAGAACGAACTACTGCCAGGGGATCCTGACAAAAGAGAACTATGGACGCGATCACCATCCGCGCTGCTTTACCATCTGGATGGCCGGCGGCGGAGTAAAGCCCGGCGTTTACGGCGAGACCGATGATTTCGGCTACAACATCACCCGGGACCCCGTCCATGTCCACGATTTTCACGCTACCGTCCTCCACCTCATGGGCCTCGATCACGAAAAGCTGACGTTCAAGCACCAGGGCAGACGTTACCGCCTGACAGATGTGGCAGGTAAGGTCGTCAATGGCCTGATGGCATAACACTTAAAACAACGCACATGCACCGCCGACATTTCATCCAGCAATCCTCCCTCTCCGCCGCCGGCCTGCTGGCGCTTCCCTCCGTGCTGAAATCGCACGGCCAGGACGACACCATCCTCGGCCATAACAACAAACGCTATCGCCTCAACAACCAATGGAGCCAGCTGGACTTCACCCGCTATCCCGTAAAAGACTGTCACGAAATGGTTCAGGACGCCCGGGGCCGCATCCTCCTTCTGACCAACGAGACCAGGAACAACGTGATCATCTATGACAAAAAAGGCCGCCTCCTCACTACCTGGGGAAACGAATACCCCGGCGCACATGGTCTCACCCTCTTCAATGAGAATGGCCAGCAGGTGCTGTTCATCTGCGACAACAACCGCCACCAGGTCATCAAGACCAACCTCGACGGCCGCGTGCTGCTGACGCTCGACTATCCAAAAGAAACCGGCCAGTACACCAAGCCCGAAGAATATATCCCCACCGAAACAGCCATCGCCGCCAACGGCGATATCTACGTGGCGGATGGCTATGGCAAGGACTTTATCATCCAATACGACTATAAGGGTAGCTATATCCGCCATTTCGGCGGCCGTGGCGACAAGGAAGAAAACCTCCTGAACGCCCACGGCATCACCATCGACACCAGGGAGAAGACCCCCGTGCTGATCGTCACCTCCCGCCAGCAAAATGCCTTTAAGCGCTTCACCATGGAAGGCCGCTGGCTCGGCACGATCCCCCTGCCCGGCGCCTGGGTCTGCAGGCCCGTGATCAACGGTGACTATCTCTACGCTGCGGTCCTGCAGAGCAGCTCGGCCGTAGGGAAACAGTCCGGCTTCGTCACCATCCTGGACAAGGATTTCCGGGTCGTCTCCAACCTGGGCGGCAGCGAACCCGTTTATGTTGATGGAAAGCTGCAGGAGATGCAGCAAAGCGTAAAGGCCTTCCAGTACCCGCACGACGTCTGTATCGACGATGAACAAAATCTCTACATCGCCCAATGGAACTCGGGCCATGTGTATCCCTATAAGCTGGAACCCATCGCATGACCCGCTGGAAGAACGTCGTTTATAATTGTACCCTGGCCGCCAACTGCCTGCTTTGCTTCTTATTGCTCTTCGCCGGCCGCCTGGTCCTGCCCCCCTGGCTGCAGGTCATCGGCCGCATGCATCCCCTGATCCTTCACTTCCCGATCGTCTTGCTGATCCTGTTCATCGTTCAATCGCTTTTCCAGCGCAGCAATCCTGCTGGCAACTGGCTCCTGCTGCTATCCGCCTTCACCGCATCCCTCACCGCCATCATGGGCCTCTTCCTCTCCCGCGAACCCGGCTATGACCAGGACGCCCTGCTCCTGCACAAATGGAGCGGCATCACCCTCTCCCTGCTCACCATCGCCTGGTACGCCTGGTACGACACCCTGCAGCAAATAAAATTCGCCCCCCTCATCGCCGCAACCCTCTGCCTGGTCACCCTCACCCTGGCAGGCCACGAAGGCGCCGGCATCACCCATGGTCAGGACTTCCTCCTCGCGCCCATCAGCCCCGCCGCGCCCAAAAAGACCGTGACGCTGGACCAGGCCGTCGTCTTCACCGATATGGTGCAGCCCATTCTCAAAAGCAAATGCATGGGCTGCCACAACAGCAGCAAAGCCAAAGGGGAGCTGGTCATGGAGACCCTGCAGCTGCTCCTCAAAGGCGGCAAGACCGGCCCGCTATGGGATAGCTCCAAAGCCGACTTCGGCGTCATGATGCAGCGCCTCCACCTTCCCCCCGACGAAGAAAAGCACATGCCTCCGCGCGGTAAGCCACAGCTCACCGACGCCGAGACAACCATCCTGTACCAATGGCTTAAGCACGATCCCAGCCGCCCGCTCCGGGTGGCCGGGCTGCCCGCAACGGACACCTTAAAGCTGATAGCGCAGGAGCTTTTCAAAAACCCGGAAGACGAGGATGCATATGACTTTAAAGCAGCCGACGAAGGCACAGTGCAAAAATTGAACAACAGCTATCGTGTCATCTATCCCATCGCCCTGCATTCCCCGGCGCTTAATGTAGAATTCTATAGCCCGCAATTCTTCCGGTCCGCGCAGCTCAAAGAGCTCGAGCCGCTCAGCCAGCAGGTCGTTTCGCTCGACCTGGACAAAATGCCCGTCACCGATGCGGATATTCCGGCAATCGCCCGCTTCCCCAATCTTCGGGTGCTCAACCTCGCCTTCACGGGCGTCACCGGCGCGGGCATCGCCCAGCTCTGCAAGCTGGAGAAGCTCAAAAGCCTCAGCCTCTCCGGCACCTCTATAAAGACCGAAGACATCGGCTGCCTCACGGCCATGCGATCTCTCCGGCACCTGTATGTCTGGAACACGGCCATTCCACCAGGAGCAGTCCCGGCCACAAAGACAAGTAGCCTCCTGATAGAAGGCGGCTCCAGAACAGATACCATGCTGCTCAAGCTGAACCCGCCCATCCTGCAGAACGACGCGAGCATCCTCTTCAGCCCCGTGCCCCTAAAGCTCAAGCACTATGTTCCGGGCGTCACGATGCGCTATACCCTCGATGGCAGCGACCCCGACAGCGCCGGTTCCATCCTGTACCAGGGCCATCCGATGCTAACGGGAAAGTCTATCTTAAAGGCAAGGGCCTTTAAAAAAGGCTGGCTGCCCAGCGATGTAGTCCAGAATTATTTTTACAGTGAGCTATACCGCCCGGATTCCATTCATCTGCTCCTGCCTATCGACTCGAATTATATGAAGTATGGGGCAAAGACCCTTATCGACCAGGTAAAAGGCGACGGCGGCTACGGTAGCGGCAAATGGCTGGGCTTTCACCGGAACGACATGCAGTGCCTGCTGCTGTTCAAACAGCCCATCGTCGCCCGCGATGTCACCATCTCCGCCCTCGTGAACATCGGCTCTTCGATCTTTCCACCAGTCAGGATCGAGGTCTGGGGCGGCACCAACCCCCAAAACCTCAGGCTCCTGGCGCACCAGGAACCAACCCAGCCCTCGGGCGTCAGTCCCGGCTCCCTTACGGGTTATGACCTAACTTTCAACCCTTTAAAGGTCTCCTGCCTGAAGATAATTATGGTGCCCTTAGCCAAGATCCCGGACTGGCATGCCGAAAAAGGAAAGAAAGGCTGGATATTCCTGGACGAGATCTTCGTGAACTAGCCGCCCGCCGGCCTGCATCCGCCCTCCTGGCCGAGGCCATGCGTCGGCCTCAGTCCCACCGCCCCATTACTGCAGTTTGCTTTTCCCATAGGAAAAGCGTATCTTCTGTCTATGATTGCCATGCCAAAACTAATCCCCTCCTCCGCCTGGAGCGCACTCTCCCTCTCCATAGCCCGCGGAGCCACCACCGAGGTTCAACACCTGGTGGAACAGCACAATTTAGATGTCAATGCTTTTACCGACAGCGGATCATGGATGCCCGTCCTCATGGAGGCGCTGCTGTCCTATGGATTCGACTCAGAGGAAGCACGCCTGCCCCTCTTGAAATATCTTCTCGACAAAGGCGCCGACCCAAACATCCGCTGCCGCCGCGGATACAACTGCCTGCATATCGCCGTGCAACAGGAGCGATATGTAAAAGCCCTCGATCTGTTTCTCGATTATAAAGCCGACGT
>JAMFRX010000359.1 GCA_026224995.1 Puia dinghuensis | reverse complement strand
TCCACGTAACGCCTTATATTGTCATAACATGCGGCCAGGGCCGTGGTGTCGCCATAGAACAGGTAGAGGTTCCATGGAATAATGGCGATCGTGCTGGTCCAGTCGGGCCCGTTAGCCCATTCATATCCCCACCCACCGGTAGGAATGATCGCCGGAAATACCCCATTGGGCTGCTGTTCATCTCTATGATCCGCCAGCCATTTCTCATAAACCGTAATACCGTCGAAATTATACAGCCCTGTCTCTACCGCTATGGCAGCGTCTCCTGTCCATCCGTTCTTTTCCCTTTGCGGACAGTCCGTTGGATACCCCTGTAAATTGGAGAGGTACGAGTTGTTGGTCGCCTGCCAAATCTTGTTGATCACAGGATTGGACGAGGCTAGCTGCCCCGAAGCGGCAACATCGCTATGCATAAAATAACCGACAAGACTACTCTTGTCCAGCGATACCGGCTTATTACTCATGACCTGTACATACTGGAACCCTTTGTAGTTGAACCGAGGCATAAAGACCTCTTCCCCCTTTCCATTCAAGATGAAAATATCGGTCTGGAAGGGATCTGTATCGTCGGTGGGCCGATAATGAACATTGATATTGGACTGATCTACCTGACCATTGGCATAGAGGATTTCGCCATGCACCAACCGGATGATCGTCCCCGGATCGCCGTGCAGCTTTATCTGGCAGACCCCGGAGATATTGCGCCCAAGGTCAAATACATAAGCGGTGTCATTAAGCTTTTTGCATCGTACCGCCGGAATAGTTTCTACATTTCTGATCGGGCACATGGCTTGCGCAACGATATTCCGGGTGGGAGCGCTCCGGTAAATGACGGCTTTCCAGGCTGAATCATTAAACGCCACGGTATTCCAGCCCGGCTGCTCCAGCCGGTCGTCATAATGCTCTCCGGTATAGATGCTGTTAAAGACCAACGGGCTCGACGATGTCTTCCAGTCCTTGCCGGTGACAACCGTCTCCACCGAACCATCTTCATAGCTGATCCGGATATCCATGCAAAACGCGGGTCGCGCCCGCCAGGGCGCCTTGTCAAAATGCCACACCGCCGTGCTCTGATGGTTATACCAGCCGTTGCCCAGCCATACGCCCACGGCATTACCGCCGGCTTTAAGCTGCGCGGTAATGTCATAGGTCACGTAAAGGATCCGCCGGTCGAAGCGGGTATACATGGGATCGAGCCGGTGATCCCCCGTTTTATCCCCGTTTATGTACAGTTCGTATAATCCGGCGGCGGCAATATAAGCCCGCGCCGATCGTATCTTTTTGGTAGTGCCGAATACCGTCCTGAAATAAGCCGCCGGCTTAACGGTAATGTCCTCGTTATCGCTGATCCAGGCCCCCTGCCAGTTCGCGGCGTCCATCATCCCCGTTTCAAAGCTGGCCACCGCCCCAGCACCGATGGCCTTCCCTTCCTTGTCGCCGAGATCGACCTTCCAGAAGTATTTGGTGAAGGGCCTCAGGGGAACGCCTGCGTAAGTGACAAGGTTAACGGAACTGGTCACCCGGCCAGATTGCCATGCTGCGCCGACCCCATCCACCACCTGCAGGGAATCAGTACCGACGAAAATGCTATACCAGGTCTGTACCGCACCCGGCCGGTCGTCTTCCAGCTTCCAGGTCAGCCGCGGGTGCGGGGCATCGATGCCTATCGGATCGCTCAGGTATTCGCACTGCGGATACACCGGCTTGCCAGGGCCGCCCGCCTCGACCTTCCGCGGATTCAGCGGCTGCTCCAGCCATACCCTGAACCGGGAACCGTCATCGATCGTATTGCCAGCGGAACGGTAATCGCACAGCACCGCAAGTACCGGCTTGTTCTCGCCCTCTTTATGCGCTTCCCGGATGAACGGTGCGGTAAATTGCAACCAGACGGCGGGTATCCCGCCGGTCACGGGCTGCAGGTCGATATACCCATCCTTATCGGCCACCGGCGATATCGGTATGCTGATATCGGGTCCAGTTAACCGGGCATCCCTGGCCAATACAATAGGCCCGCGCATAATGGCCATATAGCCGGGTTGCCGGTCCATATATAGCACCCTCCCCCGCATGTCCATTTCCAGGCTGACGGTATCGCCGGACTTCCATTTCCTTTTTATCGCCGCGTACTCCCCGGGCCGCAGATCACCGGTGGCTACCCCGTTGACCAGCAACCGCGATTGTTTGCTCCAGGCCGGGATGCGCAGACTAAGCGTGAAGTCTTCGGGTCCTCCGGGCATCGTCAGCAGGATACTGACCCTCCCCGTGGCGGGGTATTCGGTTTGCTGGACCAGCTGCAACGACTGACCGCGGGGCGTCGTAAGGAGATAGTTGCCGGGTACATAAAAGTTGACACGTGCGCCGCCGCGGTCCCCCATGACAGCGGTAAACGGCAGGGTGAAGAGCCCCCTGGGCCCGCTGGCCACGCAACAGGTGAGGCCCATGCCGCACTGTTCGCCCCCTTCCAGCCGCACGCCCGATAGCGGTGTATATTTCGCCCAATCCGACCCATCCGGCCGCATCGCACCCAAGAGCGCATTGTAGTAAGCCAGCTCTATGGCGTCCGCATATTGCGCCTTCCCTGTTAACCG
This sequence comes from Puia dinghuensis, assembly GCA_026224995.1. Classification (GTDB taxonomy): domain Bacteria; phylum Bacteroidota; class Bacteroidia; order Chitinophagales; family Chitinophagaceae; genus Puia; species Puia dinghuensis_A. Next base: position 1,783 of record JAMFRX010000359.1, on the reverse strand, counting down.
GAGCAGCTGCTGGCTCAGCTTGATCCAGGTCGCGGTGACGCAGGTCTCCTGATAATGGGTGATGGGCATGGTCTGAAGCTGTCGTCCGCCAAACCAGCATTCCATCGCCGAGCCGGAACCGACGATATTTATTTCGGTGGCTTCTATGCTGTTCCAGGTGCGTTCAACGGCCTCTTTGAACTCCGGCTTGCCGGTGAGGCGGTATAGTTCGAGCAGCCCTTCGTAGCAGGACATCATTTCGTAGGCCTTCTGCCCCTGCTCCCAGCCAAACCAGGATGCCGGCTTGGGCTTCGGAAAGCGTTGGCTGACATCAGCCGTAGATTTCGAGATCAGCTGGGGGCCATCGGGTGACTCCCATTGCCTGATGATCTCCATGGCAAATTGAAGGTAACGGGTCTCCCCTGTGCGGGCATACAGGAGGCATACCGGCTCTAAGATAGAGGATACGGCCATGCCCCGGTGGCTGCCCAATGTAACCAATACCGCTTTTTTGTCCGCGAGCTCTTTTATGAGCCCGTCGGCCAGCTTGCGCGCTGCGTCCAGGCTTCTCTTGTCACCCGTGAGATCGTAGTAAGACAACAGGCCCAACAGGCAATATTTCCGGCCCCATATATCCCAATGCTGCAGCCGGCTGTCTTCCGCATAGTTACCGATATAGCCATCCGGCGTCTGCGTAGCGATAAGCCCTGTTACGGCGCTGTCGAGAACGGCCTTCAGCCGGGGCTCCGGCCGGTAACGATAAGCCAGCACTGCCGATGTAAACCACTTACCCCAGAATTCACTTTGCCAGCAGCTGGTCTCCGTTCGGGTCTGGAACGCCGCTACGAGCCGGTGAAAGTCCTGGGCAAGGATGCGGTGTTCATACGAAGCATCCAGCTCTTCGCCGACACGTCCTTGCATGCTGGCCGACCGGGCAACGAACAACGAATCGGTTATCACCGGCTGAATACGCACCCGAGCCTGACTAAAGGCGGGCTCCGCCAAAAAGATACTGACCAGGCAAATGGCAATCGGACAAGCTGTTCTCATGAGGGCAATTTAATAAATTGGCATGTATAAACTATCCTGTACCGTCATTTTCAGCCCTGTCCCAGGCGCTCTAATAGTTGTTTGGCTTCCTTCCATTGGACTTCGTGCGGCAGCCGGTTGGTCTTGGCGGCTACGGCAGCCGCGGCTCCGGCAGCCTGTCCCATGGCAACGGCATCCCCCGTGACGCGATAGCTGGCATGAGCATAAAAGTCGCCGCTGATACACCGCCCCGCCATCATCAGCCCGTCAACATCCTTTGCTATCAGCGCACGTAAGGGGATGTCGTAGGGTTTCATCGTGAAGCCGCCGTGTGAAATAGCGCTTTCTTTATTGACATCTACCGTTGCAGCGTGAATATCCACGCCAAAAGTAGGCACCGTCACGCCGTCATCATGCCTTGCTCCATTGATGAGATCGTCTTTTGTAACGGTATACCTGCCGTGGATGCGGCGGCCGTCGCGGATGCCGATCTGCTCTGCTGTAGATACCAGCTGAAATCCCTCCCACGGCTTACCCAGTTTGTTCAACGCATCTACGATCCGGTTGATCTCTGCCCGGGCTTCTACGGTCGATTTGGAAACGGCCTCCGCATCGAAGGCCTTGACATCGTACTGATGATTCACCATGATCGTAACCAGGTTGTCCTTGACCAGGAACAAGGTTGGATCGCCATAGGATGGGTCTATCCCTGCCCGGTTGATCTCTTTTTTAAAAGCTGCCGAGGCATTACGGTGAGAGGCCATGCTGCTGCGTC
>JAMFRX010000001.1 GCA_026224995.1 Puia dinghuensis | reverse complement strand
CCCCCCCCCCCCCCCCCCCCCCCCCCCCCCCCCCCCAGGAGGACCTTGATTGATCTTCCGTTGCGACGCTCCGTTCAACGGCAGTGCATCCATCTTTCCGCACAGACGGTGCATCAAAACCGTGCATCCGGCCATCCGTCCGGCACCCCAAAAATTTGACTATCAACCGGTAACAATTTTGGCACCCTCTTGGCTTCCAACCTCCAAACCGGCATGCATGCTCAGCAACTACTTCACCATCGCCCACCGCAATCTCCGCAAGAACAAATTCTCATCCCTTATCAATATCGGCGGCCTCGCCGCCGGCATGGCCGTCGCCATGCTCATCGGCCTCTGGATCTACGACGAATCCTCGTACAACAAAAGCTTCCAGAACTACGATCGCCTCGGCCAGCTCTGGCAGTTCGTGAAGTTCGATAAGGTAAAAGCATCTTACACTGTAATGCCCGCCCCCCTGGCCGCGGAACTACGCGACAAATACCCCGACTTCCAGGCCGTCAGCCTCGCGTCCGGGCCCTTGGACCTCGTCCTCGCCGCAGGTGAGAAAAAGCTCGCGGAAAAAGGCAGCTACGTCCAGCCTGTTTTCACCGACATGCTCTCCCTGGAGATGCTCCAGGGAACCCGGAGTGGCCTCAAAGACCAGCATTCCATCCTCCTCTCCCAAACCCTTGCAAAAAGTCTCTTCGGCCAGGCCAACCCCATCGGCCAGACCGTCCGCATCGGAAACGACCAAAACACCAAGGTCACCGGCGTCTACGCCGATTTCCCGGCCAATAGCGCCTTCAACGACTATCATTTCCTTGCCCCCTGGGACCTCTACGTCGCCAGCGACGTCGGCGTCGCCGCATCTGTCAACCAGTGGGACAACAACAACTACAATATCTTCGTACAGCTCAAGCCCGGCGCCAGCTTCGCCGCCATCTCCGCCAAGATCAAAGAGACCCGCATGCTCCGCACCGACCCTCCCGCCTACCACCCCGAATTCTTCGTCTTCCCCATGAGCCGCTGGCACCTCTACGGCGAATTCTACGACGGGGTGAATACCGGCGGCCTCATCAAGTTCGTCTGGCTCTTCGGCATCATCGGCGGTTTCGTTCTCCTCCTCGCCTGTATTAATTTCATGAATCTCTCCACCGCCCGAAGCGAAAAAAGAGCCAAGGAGGTCCGCATCCGCAAAACCATCGGCTCCCTCCGCATTCACCTGGTAGCACAGTTCCTCAGCGAATCCGTCTTAGTAGCCCTCATAGCCTTCACCCTGGCCATAATCCTGGCCAGCATGGGCCTCCCCTTCTTCAATGAGCTGGCAGCAAAAAAAATGACCATCCCCTGGAACAACGAACGCTTCTGGCTGGCAGGCTTAAGCTTTAGCCTCCTAACCGGACTCATCGCCGGCAGCTATCCCGCGTTCTACCTCTCATCCTTCAGCCCTGTTCGCGGATTTACCCGCGCAGCGGGACTCCCCAGAAAGATCCTCGTAGTCCTCCAGTTCACCGTATCCGTATCCCTCATCATCGGCACCCTCGTAGTCCTCCGCCAGATCCAATACGCCAAGGATCGCTCCGTGGGCTATACCCGCAATAACCTCATCGAAATAAATAGGAATACCCCGGAGCTCTTCCAGCACGCCCAGGCCATCCAATCGGCGCTGCTGAGCTCCGGCGCCATCGAAAACCTCTCCGCCTCTTCCTGCCCCGTCACGATGCAGAACGGCGGCACGACAGCCCTCTCCTGGCCGGCAAAACGCCCCGACCAGCATACATTGGTCTATAGCAACAATATCACCTACGAATTCGGCAAGACCATCGGCTGGCAGCTGCAGGCAGGCCGCGATTTCTCCCGGGCCTTCGGCTCGGACTCCAGCGGCATGATCATCAACGAGGCCGCCGCCGCCCTCATCGCGGCGAAAAACCCGATCGGCACACCCGTCAACTATGGCGGCCGGAACTTCCAGGTCATCGGCGTAGTCAGGAACATCGTCCGCCAGTCCCCATTCAAGCCCGTGGAGCCCACCTTCTTCATTCTCGGCACAAACCTCTCCACCCTCAATATCCGCCTGTCCCCAAAACTACCGACAGCCGACGCCCTCGCCAAAGTCGCCTCCGTCTTCAAACAGTATAACCCCTCGAGCCCTTTCACCTTCACCTTCGTGGACAACGAATTCGCCAGGAAGTTCTTCGATGAAGAGCGCACCGGCAAGCTGGCGGGCTTCTTCGCCGCCCTCGCGATCCTGATCTCCTGCCTCGGCCTCTATGCGCTTGTCTCCTTCGTAGCCGAACAGCGCACCCGCGAAGTCGGCGTCCGAAAGGTCCTCGGAGCCTCCATCCTCAGCATCTGGGGACTCCTCTCCAAAGAATTCCTGCTCCTGGTGAGCATCGCCCTGCTCATCTCGATCCCCCTGTCCTGGTACGTGATGCATGGCTGGATCGCCAACTACGACTACCGCGCGCCCCTGTCCTGGTGGCTCTTCGCCGCCGCCGGCGCCGGCGCCCTGGGCATCACCCTGGTGACCATCAGCTTCGAAGCCATCAAAGCCGCATTGGCCAACCCCATCCAAAGTCTAAGGACCGAATGATCAGCCGCTGCGCCCCTTCAACAACCTATTCAAGCTCCGCAGCGAGATTCCCAGATAATCCGCCAGGTCCTGCTTGGTCACCGGCACCTTCTCCGCCTCCAACACCGCCAGCAGCTGCTCCAGACTATGATCCAGCGAATACAGCTGCTGCCTCGACGCCCGCATCCCGGTTCGGGCCAGCCGCATCGCCAACAGCTCCAACATCGCCTGATTAAGGTCACCTTCCTTAGCTAACAAGCTCATAAAACTCGGCTTATCGATCTGGTACACACGCACAGCACTTATCACCTTCGCCGTACACATCCCCGGCATCCGGCATAGCGCCTCCATCTCCCCCAATACCTCACCCTCCCCCTGGAACTCCAGGACGTATTCCTTCCCGTTGTCTTCGGTGATAAAACACTTGACTATGCCGCTCCGGATCACAAAAACATTCGCCGTAGCATCCCCTTGCCCGATAAGCGTATGACCCTTGGGGAAATTCCGCTGCAGGATGGCCTGCCCCGACTGGCCACCCGAAGCCAGCGCTTCGACAATACGCAGAATAACAGGGCTTTTCCTGATCATGGACAAATGTCCAAAATAAAAAGCAGCAACCCAATATCTTTGGGTATGTCACTAAACAAATACCTCATCCGGATGCTCCTCGCCATCCTCCCCCTGACAGCCGCCAATGCCCAACCCATAGACATCGCCAACCTCCCAAAAATTGAGCTCCACCTCCACCTGGACTGCTCCCTGAGCTACGCCGTGGTGCAGAAGATCGACCCTACTATCTCAAGAGAAGCCTACCAGCACGATTTCATCGCGCCCGCCCACTGCACCAACCTCGCCGACTACATCGCCCGCGCCGTCCGCAGCATCACTCTAATGCAGACAAAGGAACAGCTCCGCCTCGTGACCCTCGACCTCTTCAACCAGCTGCAAAAAGACCACGTCATCTACGCCGAAATGCGTTTTGCCCCCCTCCAGCACCTGCAGAAAGGACTCACACCCGAAGAAGTCGTCCAGGCCGTCGACGACGCCGTCACCGAAGGCACCCACAAAACAGGCATCCGGGCAGGCATCATCCTCTGCACCCTGCGCCATTATTCTAAAGAACAAAGCATGGCGACCGTAAAATTGGTGGAACGATTCAAAGGCACCCATGTCGTCGGCTTCGACATCGCCGCGGACGAAGCCGGCTATCCCATCGACAACCACATCGCCGCCTTTCAATATGCCCGGGCGCATGATATCCCTATCACCGCCCATGCCGGCGAAGCCAGGGGCCCACAAAGCGTCTGGGAAACGCTTAATAATTTTCATCCCTCCCGCATCGGCCATGGCGTCAGGAGCTTCGAAGACCCACGCCTGGTCCAATACCTGAAGACCAATGACATCCTGCTCGAGATCTGCCCGACCAGCAATATCCAGACGAATATCTACCCGGGCATCGACAAGCATCCCGTCGATAGCATCTACCGCGCCGGCGTCCCGATGTCGATCAACACCGACTGCCGGACGATCTCCAACACTACCCTGGACAAAGAATATGCCCAGATGGTCAATAAATTTCATTGGAAAAAACAAGACTTCCTGGCCTGCAACCTGCAAGCAGTGGCCCACGCCTTTACTACCGAAAAGATCAAAGCCCAATTACGGGCCCAGTTGCTCCAATCCTACTAAAACCATTTGTATATACAATTCCCCCCAACCCCTCAGCGCAATCCAGGTCGAATAAGACCCCGCATTTGTATATACAAATCCAAAAAACTCAAAACAACACCCCCCGCCTCACTTCCCCACCACCGGAAACTCCGAAATGCGTAGCCGCGTACACCCATAAGGGATCAGGATAATGTCCTCTTGTGAAGCCGCCTGCACATGATAGATGTAGCTCTCCGGCTGCGGCCCCGCCGACTCATTGTAGATCCCCCAATCCGGCAACCGCCTCGCCTTCGCCTTTATGACCACAGGCGCCCCCGAAAGCGTCCACGGATAAAGCCCCACCTTCTTCCCGTCCTCCACGACAAAATCCTTCCCCAGCCCGGCCGAATCCACCTCGACCAACCCATAATTCCACGGCGTCGCAGGCCGCACCTCCTCGAAGGCTCCATACCCCGTCGTATCCTTTACCTGCCGCACTTCCTCGCCTATCTTCAAGGCATAGACTATAGGTCCGCGCTCCACCGACACCGCATTTTCATGCCAGGTCCGCGTGAACAGCCGCATCGGCAGCCGCAGCTGAACGACATCCCCGTTAGCCCACGCCCGATCCAAAACCACCACGCTATCCCCAACCCGTACGGACTCACCATTCACAGTAACAGTTGCCCCCTTGCACCACCCTGGCACCCTCAAATACATCGGAAAGCTCACTGCACCGCCTTTCCCGAGGAACCTAAACCGAATGCTCTCCTCGAAAGGATACCCCGTCTCTTCGCTAAAGCTCACTTCCCTCCCCCTTACCGTCGTCCGCACTACGCTCGGCGCATACACCATCGCCGCCAGCCCACCATCCGGTGTCTTATACCACAGGTTCTGCGTAAACTTCGGCCACCCCTGGTGCATATTCGACGTACAGCAGGAATAGCCCGTGAAAAGCCCATAGCACACATCCGTTCCTTCATGATTGATGTCGAAATTCCTATAATGCTGCGTGATCATCACCTGGTTCGCCTGCTGAAAATATTGCCGCCCCACAAAATTGCTGTCTATCTGTGTCGGCAGGGCATTAAAAGCGATCTTCTCCAGCCTGTCCGCATAGCTCCCCTTCCCCGTCACGACAAAGAGGTTCTCCAGCGTATACATCATCTCTACCGCCGTGCAAAGCTCCGACCCCTGCGTAGGGTCGCTACATGTATGCTCTCATCCGCACCAAAAAGTCCGTAGGGCATCCCGTCATATCGATCCAGGTCCGCAAACCCCTTGTCCAACGCATCGGTATACTGCCGTTCCGGGTGCTGCTGATAGTAGATCACCGGCTCCTTCATTCCCTCTGCAAGATTCACCCCATGTATCGCGTCCGGTGTCGAAAGCAAATGCGTCCGCAGAAAAGCATTGGTAAAGTCGAAGGTCTGCTTATGCAGCAGATCCGCGAGCTGCAGCAAAAAAGGCTCCCCCGTAAAATTGTAAAGCCAATACACCGCCTGCAGATTATCCCCCGCCCTATACCCTGCCCAAAACGTCCAATGATCCAGCGGATCCTTGGGCAGCTGTAAAAGCTGATACCGGAAATACCGGCTCATCAATTTCACCACCCGCTTATCTCCCGTCGCGGAATAATATTGCTGCAGCACCTTCAGCATCACCATATGCGGCCACCAGTCGCGGCAGTTATCCCGTTGCAGCCCCAACTCCTCTTTATAATCGGTAGCCGGCCCAAAATACCCATCCGCCTGCTGGCTTCCCAATGTCCATTCGATAAAAGGTCGCGTCTTCGCGATCAACGCCGTATCATGAAGGATATATGCCAGCGGCAGCAGCCCATCCAGCCAGTAAGGCCCACGCTCCCATTGGTCCCCATCTCCACCCCGCCAACCGTTGCGTACCCCCATCACCTGCGGATACAGGCTATCCAAATGCCCCGTAGCCCCCGACGCCTGTCGGACCAGCATCTCCCTTAACCAGCCCCGCGGCTCGATAGCCCCCAGCGGCAGCTCGATATAATGGTTCGGCCGCAGTGGCGCCCGGTTTTGCGCACCAATTCCTGTACTCAGCAAAAGCAAAAGGATCGCCAGATGAAATGTCTTATTCATACCTAAAATTACTTTTTTTCATTAATTTCAAGGATGGCTATGAAATTACGCTCCAGGCTCTACCCTGCCCTGGTCACTCTGATCTTATTATCCACCCTCCATGCCACAGCCCAAAAACAAGGCGAAGCCCTGGCCGACTCTCTCAAACAAGCTCTACCCACGATAAGATCCGATTCTTCCCGCCTTGACGTCTACATTCGCATCAGTCGCGCTTACCGGTACATTGCACCCGACTCTCTGATGCATTACGCGCAGGAAGCCATGCCCCTCGGCAAAAAGGTCGGCACCCCGCAGCAGATCCATCGTCTCTACACGAACATCGGCATCGCGGAATTATTAAAGGGTAATTACCAACAGGCAAAGTCCATCTACGACACCGCCTATGACATCGCAAAAAAGGCCGGGGACAAAAAGCTCATGGAATCTTCCCTGATCGGCATAGCCGGTGTTTACAGCAGCACGAGCAATTTTAGTAAATCCCTGGATTACATGCTTCAGGCGGCCAGGATCAGTGAAGAGATCCACGATACCAGCATAACGTCGATCTGCTACGCCAACTCGGCCTCCCTGTTCGGTTCCGAATTCAATTATGCCAAGTCGGCAGAATACGCCCATAAGGGCCTCGACCTGAGTCGCAACCTGCCGAATACCCCCGATCATGCGCAGACCATGGGTAAATGCTATGAATCCCTGGGCGTAAGCGCAGCCAATCAGGAGCATATGACCGAGGCCCAGCTCTACTACGACTCCGCGCTGGCCATTTACCAAAAGGCCGGTATGCCCATGGGCGTGGCCAATATGTACTACCAGATCGCCACTACCCAAGGGGACGACCATGTAGGAGTACTCAAATACGCCTTGAAAGCACAGGCTATTTTCGACTCCCTTGCCCCGAAGAATCTCTATTCCATGCTCAACCTGGGCAACATCGGCATCGCCTACGAAGATCTCGTCCGTTTTCCACCCGGCTCGAAGACAGAATTGCCCGGCGTAAACCTCAACGCCGGCAAGGAGCAGTTGCTCAAGACTGCCGAATCTTATCTCAACAGGTCGATCGCCCTGGCCAGAGAGCAGAAAACTTCCGACATGCAAGCCGTGATGCAAGACAGCCTCTCCGGCATCCAGGCTATGCTCGGCGAGTACAAAGACGCCTTCCTCAGCCTCAAGGGCCGCAATCTGTTGGAGGATTCGATTTTTTCGCAGGAGAACAAGAATAAGATGGCCGGTGTAGACGAAAAATACCAGGTCGAGCTCCGTGACAGCCAGATCGCCGCCAAGAACGCGGCCCTCGCCGCACAGGCCAGGCAGCGCTGGCTCCTCATCGGCGGCCTGATCCTCCTGGCCGTCATCGGATTGCTGCTATACTGGCAAAACCGCATCCGCAAGCGGACCAATACCACCCTGCTGGTCCTGAACAACCAGCTGGATGAAGCCAATGACGTAAAGCTCAAGTTCATGAGCATCCTCAACCACGACCTCCGTGCCCCCGTCGCCAACCTCATCAATTTCCTCCACTTACAAAAAGAAGCCCCGGACCTCATGGACGCACAATCTGCCCAGCTCCATTCACAAAAAATGAAGCTGCACGCAGAAAACCTGTTGCTGACGATGGAAGACTTATTGGCCTGGAGCAAGGGGCAGATGAAGAATTTCACGCCCAGCCGGAAGGATATACCCGTAGAGCTCTTATTCGATGATATTCAAAAACATTTCGCCGGCACCGCTGGCATCGAATTCAGATTCGACGCGCCCGAGGCCTTCAACCTGCATACCGACGAACATTATCTCAAGACGATCATGCGCAATCTTACCGGCAATGCCATCAAAGCCCTCTCCGGCACCCAAAACGCGCTGATCTTATGGAAAGCCTGGGAAAAGGACGGCAAGCAATATCTTTCGCTTACGGACAACGGCCCCGGCGCCACCGACCTACAGCTCCGGGCCTTATACGACGGCTCGCTCCCCGTCGGCATCAAGAGCGGCCTCGGCCTACACCTGGTTCGCGACCTGGCGAAAGCCATTTCCTGCGCCATCGCCGTCCGCTCCTCGCCCGGCCAGGGAACTGAATTCCAGCTGAGCCTATAAGGCTCACCTATACACATCCAGCAACCCATCCGGCAGCTCCACATGCACTTCCCGCTTCTGCTGATCCACCTTCCGCAACGTCTGCTCATGCATCGGTATCAGCGCTTCCTTCCCCTCCAGATCGATCCGGCACAGCACCTGGTGCGGCTGCTCTATGACCTCAAGGATCTCACCCAGGTCACGCTCACCATCAAACAAATGGAAACCAACCATGGAAATAGGCGCCGCCTGGCCCGCAAACTGCACGAAATCACTCTCCCGCAGCCATACTTCCTTCTGCACTACCCGCCGCGCCGCCTCCTTGGTGTCCAGTCCTTCCAGCTTCACGAAGATCTCTTCATTCCCCTTCACCCGCGTGCCCTCCACGAACCAGGGCAGCATCTCATCCTTCCGTTCTTCCAGGAACAGCGTTTTCAGCCCCCTCAGCGCCGTCTTCCGGCCTAGGCGATGCAAGAGTACCAACTCGCCCTGAAGGCCGTGTACGGCCACCAAACGGCCAATGTTTCGATAATTATCACTCATAAAAAAAGCAGGAGGCTAATGACCTCCTGCTGTAGATTAATAAAGTTTAAGAATACTACGCTTCCGTAGTCGTCGCAGCTCCACCTTCGCTCTTCCTTTCCGGCCTTTCGGTTCTTTCAACCCTTTCGACCCTTCTCATCGGAGGACCACCAGGACCTCTTCTGCCGGGCCGGGCCTTCCTGTTCTCTTCCTGGCGCTTTTTCATCTGGATCTCGTGCTCACCATGCCATTTCTGGAATTTGTCCATCGCGGCGGCGTCATCGAATAGCCCTAATTTCACGCCTCTCAACAAATGCTTCAGGTAGAGGACTCCTTTGTAGCTAAGGATGCGGCGTACGGTATCCGTGGGCTGAGCGCCTTTGTGCAGCCAATCAAGCGCCTTTTGGCGATCGAGTTGGACAGAAGCAGGAACAGTCAATGGATTGTACGTACCGATCTTTTGGATGAATTTACCATCCCTTGGTGCACGGGCATCGGCTACTACGATGAAATAAAACGGTCGTTTCTTAGACCCGTGGCGTTGCAGTCTGATTTTAACTGGCATCTTAAATAGAAATTTAAATGCGTGAATAATAAGGTTACCTTCTTCTGCTGGAAATGTGCGCAGACAAATTAGCGCATTTCCAGCAGAGCGCTAATGTCTGTCCTTCGGACGAGACCCTTGTCAGGGTCCCTGTTTTGGGACTGCAAAACTAGCAATCCAATAGCACATTTCAAAAATAATACTTCAGGATTTAAAGAGCGAATGTTGCAGTGGATATTTTATCAACGGTGATAAAGTTTAACGTTAACATCCCCGGCTCCTCCCAGCAGCGCTTCCTATTCAAATCCTGCGCCAGCCTGGTTTTCCACTCGTAGTCTACGCTGGCCCGCATGTCTGCCGCTCCTCCGGCCCCACTCATCACACCAGGAACCCCGTTCGTCCGCCTGTGCACCTCCCCAAGACCCGCAACAGCCTGATTGCTATAGCGTTTTAGCGCTTCCGCATCGCTCCCATCCCCATCGGCATCTTATTCATCATTTTCATCATCTGCTTCATCTGATCAAATTGTTTCAGGTAGGCATTCACCTCGCTGATATCCTTCCCCGCCCCCTTGGCCAGCCTCCTGCGACGGCTCTGGTCGAGGCTGTCAGGGTTGCTCCGCTCATAAGGCGTCATGGAATTGATGATCGCCTCGATACCCTTAAAAGCATCATCGCTGATGTCGATATCCTTGATCGCCTTCCCCACACCGGGGATCATTCCCATAAGGTCCTTGATATTCCCCATTTTCTTTATCTGCTCCAGCTGTTGCTTGAAATCCGTGAAATCAAATTGATTCTTCCGGATTTTTTTCTCCAGCTTCTTCGCCTCCGCCTCATCGAACTGCTCCTGGGCCTTCTCCACGAGCGTGGTGATATCGCCCATCCCAAGGATACGCTGCGCCATCCTCTCCGGGTAGAACACATCCAGCGTGTCCATCTTCTCCCCGCTGCTGATGAATTTTATAGGTTTGTTGACCGTATATTTTATCGACAGGGCAGCTCCACCCCTTGTATCGCCGTCTAATTTCGTCAGCACCACCCCGCTGAAGTCCAGCCGGTCGTTGAAGGTCTTGGCGGTATTCACCGCATCCTGACCCGTCATTGAATCCACTACAAACAAGATTTCACCAGGATTCACCGCCTTCTTGATGGCTTCCACTTCCTTCATCATCACCTCGTCAATGGCCAGGCGGCCCGCCGTATCGATGATCACGACATTCTTGTTCTTGCTGCGGGCCTCCTTGATGGCATTCTGAGCGATCTCCACGGCATTCTTGTTCTCCGGTTCGCTGTATACATCCACGCCTATCTGCCCCCCGAGCACCTTCAGCTGCTCGATAGCCGCAGGCCGGTAGATATCCCCTGCCACAAGTAGTGGCGAAAGGCCCTTGCGCCCCTTAAGATAATTGGCTAATTTTCCGCTGAACGTGGTCTTACCACTACCCTGAAGTCCCGCGATCAGGATCACGGCCGGGCTGCCTTTGGCATTCAGCTCGCTCTCGCTGCCACCCATCAGGTCCGACAGCTCGTCCTTCACGATCTTGATCATCAGCTGCCCCGGACTCACCGCCGTCAGGACCTTATTCCCCAGCGCCTTCTCCCTCACCGTATCGGTAAATTCTTTCGCGATCTTAAAATTGACATCCGCGTCGATCAACGCCCGGCGTATATCTTTCACCGTTGCCGCGATGTTAAGCTCCGTGATCCGGCCCTCGCCTTTTATCTGTTTGAACGCACTCTCCAGCCGTTCACTCAGGTTTTCAAACATGGTAATACCCTATTTATAAAAATAAAAGAGTGAATGTAAGTAAGTTACATTCACTCAAAGAGGTCAAAAGTACGTTAAATTTGCTTGTTTTCAGAGTATTGTTCGCTTCAAATTCGTTGTGGTTTGGTTATCAGCAATCTACACCCCCAAATAGCTCCGCAGCATCTTGCTCCGGCTATTGCTTCTCAGCTTGGTAATAGCCTTGTCCTTTATCTGCCTTACCCTTTCCCGGGTCAGGTTGAACTTCTCGCCAATATCCTCCAGGCTCATCGGATGGTCGACCCCGATCCCAAAGAAAAAGCAGATCACTTCCTTCTGCCGCTCCGTAAGCGTCCTCAACGACCGGTCGATCTCCTGCTTCAGCGATTCCTTATGCTCGATATTCGTCTCGGCCCGTTCGGCATTGGGATTCTCCATGACGTCTATCAGGGTGTTGTCTTCACCTTCTGACAAAGGCGTGTCCATGCTCACATGCCGCCCGGCGATCCCCATCGTGCTGGTCACCTCCTCGATCTCCAGCTCCAGCAGCTCCGCCAGCTCCTCGGCCGAAGGCTCCCGCTCGAATTCCTGCTCCAGATGCGAATACGCCTTCTGGATCCGGTTGGTCAGACCCACCTTGTTCAGGGGCAGCCGCACAATACGCGATTGCTCAGCCAGCGCCTGCAGGATACTCTGACGTATCCACCATACTGCATAACTAATGAATTTGAATCCGCGCGTTTCATCAAAGCGTTGGGCTGCTTTGATCAGACCAAGGTTGCCTTCGTTTATCAGATCAGGCAAGCTCAGGCCCTGGTTTTGATATTGTTTGGCTACGGATACAACAAAACGTAGATTGGCTTTAGTTAATTTATCAAGAGCCTTTTGATCTCCCTGCTTGATACGGATCGCGAGTTTTACTTCTTCTTCGGGACTGATCAACTCTACTTTCCCGATCTCCTGCAGGTACTTCTCCAAGCTCTGAGATTCACGATTAGTAATACTCTTCGTGATCTTCAGTTGACGCATGCTCATAGGCAGAGGTCTTTAAAGGGTTTTTAGGTTTAAGGCTACTTTTTTAAAAGGATCTAGGCTAATAGGTTAAGTTCTGGTTAAAAACGAATTAATTATGCTTTTCTTATATCAATGAGTCGTCAACTGATTCTGCTTATCATTACTAGCAATTTACTAAATTGGCAAAGGATAACCAATAAATTTAACAATCAGCTGATTATCAATAATAAAATGTTAAAATCTCATTAAAAACTACCCATTTACCATAGGGTATTTGATTGGAAAAAAAATTTTGATAGTTGAACTATTTTTTTATTATTGCACAGGGGACGAAGGTCGACGATGGTCCCAGGCTGGAATGTTGGATTGAATCAAATGCTATAGATGAGTAAGAAACAAATATTTACGTTAGAGTATCCGGTCAGATGTTCACCCTCGATCCTATACGAATTTTTAAGCACCCCCGCAGGACTGCAGGAGTGGTTTGCAGATAAAGTAGACGAACGGGATAATGTGTTCAGCTTCTCCTGGAACGGCACGACCGACAGGGCAGAAGTAACCGAAAGCGAAAGCGAGAAATACATCCGGTTCCACTGGATGGACGCTCCTGTAGAGGAGTTTTTCGAGTTCCGCATCGAAAAGTCTGAGGTCACCAATCAAACGATCTTGATCATCAAGGATTTTGCAGGCAGCAAGGTGGAGATCAAAGACCAGAGCCAGCTCTGGAGCTACCAGGTCAAAGACCTCTTTCACCGGCTGGGCAACTAACGCCCTTCCGCCTCTCGCAACACCCTCAACAAAACGGTATACAGCCCTAGCAGTTCACCCTGCGCTACTCCCCAACGATCCAGCCCAACCGCTGCGGAAAGTTTCAGGAAGGGCCTTGGCGCCCCCGCATCACCAATACCTAGCAGCGGATCACTCACCGCACCCGATTCGCCGGCCTCCTGCAACGGCTGGTAGTTCTCCGGGACAAGCTCATGCCGCCATTCGTCTTCCCCCACGGCTATATGAAATCCCGCACCCGCCAGCTCCGCCCGCCGACGCCGTATAACGGGCAGGAATAGCTCCTTATAGCTTCCCTTCAGGTGCAGCGTCACGCTGAAGGCGTGCCCCCACCAGAACATGGTCCGGATGGCCAGCACCTCATCCCGGCTGAAGACACGCGGATAGTCCAGGATCGCCCAGGGCAGGCCGCGGTAGTTCTCCCCGCGCGAGATCTTGGGGCTGCCGGGATGGATGACGGTTCGACCGGTCTCGGCCCACACCCCCCTATACTCCTCGCTAAGCCCCGCCAGGAGCCCAACGACCTTTCCCATAACGGAATTCTTCGTTAAAATCCAACCCGGGTCCAGCACCAGCCGCATTTCCTCTGGCGAAAGTTGTAAATTTGCGTCGTTCGTCATCAAAATTAAAGATAAGACAATCGCGTGCTTAAAAGCCTGTTCAAAAAGCTCGACCTCCTGATCGTCAAGGCCTTTATCGGGCCTTTCGTGGCTACGTTCTTCATCACCACCTTCGTGCTGGTGCTGCAGTTCATGTGGCTGTACATCGATGACGTCGTGGGCAAGGGCATCGACGTCTGGACCGTGCTTCGGCTCCTGACGTACGTAAGCGCCACCGTGATCCCCCTGGCGCTGCCCCTGGCGGTATTGCTCTCTTCTATCATGACGCTGGGCAACCTCGGCGAGACCTACGAGCTGGTCGCCATCAAAAGCGCAGGGATCTCCCTCCTGCGTTTCCTCCGGCCCCTGTTCATCGTGAGCCTGCTGATCACCGTGATCGCCTTCTTCTTCAACAATAACGTCCTGCCCGTCGCCAACCTCAAGATGCAGACGCTCAAAGCGGATATCATCGTGACCAAACCGGCCTTCGATATCAAAGAAGGCGTCTTCTTCGACCATATAGAAGGGTTTGTGATCAAGATCGGCAAGAAGGAAAAGAATGATTCCACGATCCGCAACGTGGTGATCTACGAACAGAATACTTCCGGCCAGCAAGACAATATGATCGTCGCGGACAGCGGCAAGATGGTCGTCACACCGGACCACCAAAACCTCATCTTTACCCTCCGGTCCGGCTGGCGCTACCAGGAGAAAGGCACCCGCAACGTCAACAACGGCAGCGAGCTGGTCCGCATGGGCTTTAAACAGTACAAGAAGGTGCTGGACCTCAGCTCCTTCAAGATGAACCAGACGAACGACAGCAATTACCGCTCGAACTTCCAGATGCTCACGATCTTCAAGCTGAGCCGTAATATCGACTCCCTCCAGAAGGTGAACGACCGCTTCGTCCAACAGGCGCGTGGGGCCGCCAGCCTCCCGCTGAAGTTCCCGGCCTACCTGGATACCACCGGCTGGGAAGCGGTGGAGAAAAGCGCCGACCTGCGCGACAGCAATTTGCTCAGGGTGGACTGGGCCCGGGATTCGCTCCAGAAGGGCTGGGTCGCCGCCCGAAGGGCTCAGGACTCTAGCGATCGGCTTCATGACTCCTTAGAAAAGGCGATCAAGAAGAACCTGGCCAAGAACAAGCCGGCTACCGGTATCGGTCATCCCACAGGAGCCGCGACGGCGCCGACACCTATGACAACAGCCGCCGCCGTCGCCGCCAACAACAGACCCGAATTGCCCAAAAAAGCCCCCGATCCCGCCCT
>JAMFRX010000358.1 GCA_026224995.1 Puia dinghuensis | reverse complement strand
GGGTATTGATGACGACGCGGTCCTGGTCGAAGCCGATCTCCAGGGGGCGTTTGGTCTGATATTCCAGGAAGGCCAGCACAAAAAAGAAGGCGCCTACCCAGGGGGTGGGGGTCAGGCCGATCCAGCCGACGGCGGCGAGGAGAAGCCAGTAGCGGTAGCGGACAGGGGTGGCGTGACGGGCTCTACGGCGGCGGGTGATAAAGAGGTTGATGAGCAGGCCGGCGAGGAGAAGGAAGGCCAGGGCGAGGGCAGTGTAGTTGATCTTACCTGTTTGGAAGCTGCGGTAAGAAAAGGTGAAGGCCGAGAACAGGCAGAGCAGGATGCTCAACATATCGGTGGCCCGTTCGCTTGTCTTCTTAAGAATAACGACGTACTGGTAGCGCATTGGAGTGATCAGGAATTGCTTGCAACGAGTAAGTTACTCAATTTCCATAAGAGGCGTGCGCCGACATTCGAATCCCAGTCCGTATCCCCCACACCGATCTCTACGAGGTCGAAGCCGATGAATTTGCGGCCGCTCTGGATGATCTTGCGGACCAGGTAGAGCACCTGTTCGGCCTCGAAGCCGCCCAGGACGGGGGTGCCGGTATTGGGACAGAGCTTGGGGTCGAGGCCGTCGATGTCGAAGCTGAGGTAGACCTTATCCGGCAGGTGGCTGACGATCTCATCGGCTATGTGCTTCCAGCTCTGGCCTTCGTAGGCGCGTTCTTTTATATCCTTATCGAAATAGGTGATGACCTGGTTGTTGCTGCTCTGAATGAATTCCCATTCATCGAGCGAGAGGTCGCGAACGCCGACCTGCACCAGCTTTTTTAATTGAGGTATCTCTTGCAAAGCGTTGTACATCACGCTTGCATGACTGTAGACAAAATCTTCGTAGCATTTGCGAAGGTCGCAGTGGGCGTCGATCTGGAGGATGCCGAAGTCGCCGTGTTTTTCGGCGATGGCTTTGAAATAGCCTAATGGGGTGCTATGGTCGCCGCCGAGGAGTCCTACTAATTTGCCCTGGTCGAGGAGGGAGCGTGTCTGTTCGTAGACCCACTTATTAAGGTTGGCGCTGCCTTCGTTGATCTCTTTGAGGGATTTGCACATGAAGGAGTTCTTCTCCACTGCTTCGTCTTTCGAAGTGAAATTGATATACAGCTCGGCTTCTTTGCGGAGGTAGTCGGATTTCATGAGGACCTTCTTATCGGGCTGGCGCATGTAGAGGCCCTGGCGCCAGGCGTCGTTGGTCTCGCCGTCGTACAGGTCTACCTGCATGGAAGCGCGGAAAACGTGTTCGCAGGCACGTGAGGTCCCTGCGCCGTAGCTTACGGTGACTTCCCAGGGAATAGGGAGGATGACCAGCCTGGCCTCGTCTTCGGTGAAGGGGAGGCCGAAGATATTGTTCTTTGGGTTGCTGGGGCCGTTGGAGTCGAAATTCGATAGATCAGTCATGTGATAGTCTCCATTTACGAAACAGGCGCAAAGGCGCCGATTAACAAACGGCCGCAAAGTTACGGTAGTATCGACTCACAGAAAAATCTGGGGATAAAATTAATGTTCGAACGCCGAAGAATCTGTGAAAATATCAGTTTAATAGGCTCGCTTACGTGGGATTTTGCGACCTTTGCCCGCAAATTGTTTATTTTGCCTGAACACATATATATGAAAAGAGTAGTTGTTACTGGTATCGGAGCGATCACCCCCCTTGGAAACGACCCTGCCACATTCTGGCAGAAACTGCTTGCCGGCGTCAGCGGCGCGGGGCCTATCACTCATTTTGATGCCAGTGCTTTCAAGACCCGTTTTGCCTGTGAAGTGCATGATTTCAATCCGGGTGGTCTACTGGACCGGAGCGAAATGAAGCGTACCGATCTGTTTACGCAATATGCGTTGGTGGCTGCCGAGCAGGCGATCCGGGATTCGGGTTTCGATTATAAGGCTATGGACCCTTTTGATACCGGAGTGATTTGGGGTTCGGGTCAGGGGGGGATGGAGACTTTCGAACAGCAGGTGACGGAGTATGCGGGTGGGGATGGGACGCCGAGGTTCAGTCCGTTCTTCGTTCCGAAGCTGATCGCCAATATGGCTTCCGGCATGATCTCCATTAAATATGGGTTCATGGGCATCAACTATACGACTGTCAGTGCCTGTAGCACGAGCAATACGGCTTTTATGGATGCGATGACCTATATCCGGCTGGGCAAGGCGAAGGTGATCGTGGCCGGCGGGTCGGAAGCGCCTATCACGGCGGCTTCGGTAGGCGGGTTCACGGCGATGAAGGCGATGTCCACGCGCAATGACGATCCGAAGCATGCTTCGCGGCCTTTTGATGTGGACCGTGATGGGTTCGTGATGGGTGAGGGCGCCGGGGCGCTGGTGCTGGAAGAGTATGAACATGCCAGGGCCAGGGGGGCGCGGATCTATGCCGAGCTGGCCGGGGCGGCGATGACGGCCGATGCCTACCATATGACGTCTACGCATCCGGAAGGCCTGGGGGCTTTGCGGGCCATGCAGGACGCGTTGAAGGATGCGGGCGTCAACCCGGAGGAGGTAGATTATCTGAACGTGCATGCTACGAGCACGCCCGTAGGCGATCTCAGTGAGATGCAGGCGGTGAGCCGGATGTTTGGCGTGGCGCCACCTAACCTGATCATCAGCGCCACGAAATCCATGACGGGCCACCTGCTGGGCGCGGCCGGCGCCATCGAGGCGGTTGCCTGTCTGATGAGCATCCAGGATGGCATTGTTCCACCGACGATCAATACCAAGAATCTTGACCCGGCGATACCCAAGGGGTTCAATATCCTGCTGGGAGAGGCGGTCAAGCGTCCCGTGAAGGTGGCGATGAGCAATACCTTTGGATTCGGGGGGCATAATGGGATCGTGGTATTTAAAAAGGTATAGTGCGAGATCGTTTTTGAATTAACTTTGCATCCAGTTATGAAGAAGCTCCATATAGTAGTATTGATCCTCATAGCGGCTTCGATTGCCGCCCTCATTAGTTTCATGGGCGACCTGACGACTTATGAGACGATCGCCTCCGCGCGCCAGAAGAGCGGCAAGACCGTGACCATCATCGCCCATCTGGACAATACCAAGCCTATAGAGTACAATCCTTCCAAAGACCCGAACTATGTGAGCTTTCACATCAGCGATACGTTGGGCAATACGGCCAGGGTGGTCTACCATTTCGAGAAGCCTTATGACTTGGAGAAGGCCGAGAGGATCACGCTGAAGGGAAGGATGAACGGCGATGTCTTCGAGATCACCCGCAAGGACGGCATCCTGTTGAAATGTCCCAGCAAATACAAGGACGATCCCAATACTGCTCAGAAAGCACTGAGTCAAAATTAATCCCCGATGCAATATATAGGCGAACATCTGCTGCCCGGCCGAATAGGGCATTTCTTTGCTATTCTCTCGTTTGCCGCTTCCCTGGTCGCCATGGTGGCGTACTTCAAGTCTACCAATGCCAAGATCGCCGACGAGCAGAACAGCTGGCGGCGGATGGGTCGCATCGCTTTTTGTATCGACATCTTTGCGGTTTATGCCGTCTTTGCTACCATTATTTATATCATCTCTTCCCGCCTCTTTGAATATAATTTCGCCTGGGAGCATAGCGCCAGGGCGCTGCCGCTGCAGTACCTGCTGGCCTGTATCTGGGAGGCGCAGGAGGGCAGCTTTTTGCTTTGGAATCTCTGGGTTTGTATCCTGGGGCTGATCCTGATCCGCAAGGCGGGCAAGTGGGAGTCGCCGGTGATGGCGGTGATAAGCTTTACGCAGTTCTGTATTGCGACGATGTTCATGGGCATCTTTGTGTTCGGGCAGAAGATAGGGTTCAATCCTTTTCTCCTGGTGCGGCAGACGGAGATGGGGATGCAGGCGCCGATCTTCAGCCAGTCTGATTACCTCAGCATTCCGCAGATGCAGGACGGGCAGGGGC
>JAMFRX010000357.1 GCA_026224995.1 Puia dinghuensis | reverse complement strand
TTGCCCGCGCCATTGGGGCCTGAGACATTCCAGCATTCACCTTTGCGCACCTGCCAGTGAATGTGCTGCAGGACGGCGGCCTCGCCGTAGCGGATGTTCACGTCTTCCATCCGCACTGCGAAAGTGAAGTCGGCGCCGGCTGTTTCGGCCGCTGCCGTGCGGAGCTTTTCCAGGATGGCGGCATCCAGCTGAAGCTGGGGGTGTTGCTGCCTGCCGGCATCGAAGTCCGCCTTTTCCCCCAGGAATTGCCATTTACCTTTGTCGAGCTGTGCCACATGGGTGATCGCCGCGGGCAGCTCATGGGGGCCGGTGATCAGCAGGAGCTGGATGCCTTTTGCAGGCAGCGTCCCGATGATGGCGTGCAAGGTGGCGCGGCCTTCGGTATCCAGGCCGAGAAAGGGGTTGTCGAGGATCAGCAACTCGGGAGAGTCGAGCAGAGCGATGGCGAGCTGTACCCGTTTGTTCTCGCCGTTGGAGAGCTGGATCAGGGGCTTTTGCAGCAGGGGACGGATATGGAGGGTGTCGGGCAATGCCGGATCTGGCTCGGGCCAGCCGGCGTCGGCGAGCTCCTGTGCGACGGTGATGGTCTGGTCTGCATCCGAAGCGTTGAACCGCTGCTGGTAATAGAGGGTCGTCGTTCCTGGCCGGTTGCTGAACCGGTGCTGCTGTTCTACCATGGCGATGCGATCGCTAGCAGGCGCGATCCGGCCTGTGAAGAAGTGTTTGCCGAGCAGGGTATGGGCCAAAAGGGTCTTGCCGCTGCCGGAAGGACCGGTCAGAGCCCATTGTTCGCCACGATGGATGGTCCAGTCGAGATGGTCCAGGAGGCAGGCGCCCCCTGCTAGTACGGTGACCCCTTCCAAGGTCAGGAATGGTGAAGACATGGTGCGAAAGTAAGAAACCGGTGGAGGAAATATCCACAGGTGTAGAAATTGAAATAATAACCCTCTCCGTACGTTTGACTATATTGCAATTTTTATGGGGTTTCTTTACCCCAAGCACACATCGCACCCTTTATGGCAGAAAAATCTAATTTGTTCGAGTACACGGAAGAGAGTATCAGGAGCCTGGACTGGCGGGAACACATCCGTTTGCGTCCGGGCATGTATATTGGAAAGCTGGGCGATGGCAGCAGCCCCGACGACGGAATTTATGTGCTGCTCAAGGAAGTGCTCGACAACTGTATCGACGAGCATACCATGGGATATGGCAAGCAGGTGGAGGTCCACATCGATCAAAAGACGGTCACCATCCGCGACTATGGCCGCGGCATACCGCTGGGTAAGGTGGTAGATGTGGTGAGCAAGATCAACACAGGCGCCAAATACGACAGCAAGGCTTTCCAGAAGTCGGTAGGGCTCAACGGCGTGGGAACCAAGGCCGTGAACGCGCTGAGCAGCTATTTTAAGGTCACCGCCTTCCGGGACGGCAAGGAAAAGACGGCGGAGTTTTCCAAAGGCATCCTGACGAAAGAGTTCAAGGAGGCGAAGACCGACGGACCCAACGGCACCCTGGTCACTTTTATCCCCGACGAAACCGTTTTCAAGAACTTTCACTACCTCAACGAATACCTGGACAACCAGTTCTGGAACTATTGCTATCTCAATGCCGGGTTGGTGATCAGCTTTAACGGCAAGAAATATGTCTCCAAGAACGGGCTGCTCGATCTGCTGCAACGCCGGACGAACGAAGACGAGCTTCGATATCCCATTATCCATCTGAAGGGGGAAGACATCGAGGTGGCATTAACGCACAATAACGATTACGGCGAGGAGATCTTCAGCTTCGTCAACGGGCAGTTCACCACCCAGGGCGGTACGCATCAGCAGGCCTTCCGGGAGACTTTTGTCAAGGTCATCCGGGATTTTTATAAGAAGGATTACGAAGCTTCCGATATCCGGCAGAGCATTACCGCGGCCATCAGCGTGCGCGTGGTGGAGCCCGTGTTCGAGTCGCAGACAAAGACCAAGCTGGGCAGCCTTACAATGGAGGAAGGAGGCGCTACGATGAAGAACTTCGTGGGCGATTTCCTGGCGAAGGAACTGGATAACTACCTGCATA
>JAMFRX010000356.1 GCA_026224995.1 Puia dinghuensis | reverse complement strand
TCCAGGCCGAGCTCCGACTTCCGGTTCGTTTCCCAGCCGTAGTCGGGGTTGTATAGTTGAGTCGGCACTAACCCGGTCAGACCCTGGTATTGATACATGAAGGGGCTATAGGTATTGAGATACTGATAATCGCCGATCTGGTCGTTTCCCGTTGTTCCGGTGCTGCCCCTCAATTTTCCATAGGTCAGTGGCGGAAGAAGGTGTTTTATAAACGCTTCTTTCGAAAAGATCCATGCCGCTCCGATGGCGCCGAAATTGGCGAATTGCCGGTCCGGCCCAAAGCGTGACGATCCGTCTCTTCTGCCGGTTAAATTCAATAAATATTTATCGGCCCAATTATAATTTGCTCGTCCGAAGACTGCCTGATAACGATATAAAGTATTGTTACCGGTGACAAGAACCTCGCCTGCGGCGGAAGGTGAATAGAGGAGGGCATCGCTGCTGAAATTACTGGCGTAGGCGATGCTGCCATTTCTTGACTCCTGTTGAAAGCTGGTTCCTGCGAGCGCCTCAAATTTCCCCTTTCCCCAGGTATTCTGGTATTCTGCCTGGGGCTCGACGATCCAGCTGTTCAAGCTGTTGTTGCTGTATTCTGCAAACCCGGAGAAATCGAATGCGGGATCTAAGGAGGCGCCCGGATAAATAAAAGTTTGATCTAGGCGCATACTGTTAAATCCCAGATTTGCTTTCAGGTTCAGTCCTGGCAGCAGTTCGTAGCGCAATACCAGGTTGCTCATCAAATAAGCCGTTTTGGCCGTCGATTTTTGCAACAAATAGGCGAGGGGATTAGTATAGGGAGCTCCGCCCTCGCTCCAATTCAAGGCTCCGGTGGAGTCATACGGGGCAGGCGCATTCGGGGACGTGGTTATGGATGCCATTAAATCCTGGCCTATCAGATTGTTCCTATCGGAACTGTAGCTGCCGGTCAGGGCCACTTTGAATCTGTTATCCAGAGAGCTGTGTGTAATATTCAAGTGAAATGCGCCCCGGATATCTGCGAGCTGGCCAGGGAAAACAGTCGTCTCCCTGTGAATGGCTGAGCTCATCAGAAATTGAGTTTGTGAATTACCTCCGGATAAAGCCGCCTGGGCGTCCGTAGCCATGGCGGTGCCGCCTATCAACAATTTTTTCCAGTCGGTATAACGGGACGTCTGCCAGGCGATCAGGTCGGGTGCATTGGATATATCGGGGGTGATATTGTCGTTCGTAAAAGCCTCCCTGCGCATTTCGATGTATTGCTGCGTATTTAGCAGGTCCATCGTCCTGGTGGGCTTGCCAGAGCCAGTATATACGTTGATATCCAGCTTTGTTTTGCCGATCTTCCCTTTTTTTGTGCTGATCAGCACGACACCGTTCGCACCTCTTGAACCGTAGATCGCCGTAGCATCCGCGTCTTTAAGGATCTCTACGCTTTCAATATCGCCTGGATTGATGCTGTTAAATGGACTTTGGGGGCCGTTGGCCGAAGCGGCGCCCAGAGAAAGGCTTGTGTTGGTAAAGGGTACGCCATCGATCAAAAAAAGAGGGTCGTTTCCGCTGAAGATCGAGTTCTGGCCCCGGATGCGCACGGAAAAGCCTGCTCCGGGCAGCCCGTTGGACTGGGTGACGATTACGCCGGGCGCGCGCCCTTCTAAAGCGGCTAAAGGATTGCCGACCGGTTGTTCTTCGATTTCTGCAGCCTGGATGGTGCTGACATTACCCGTGTTCAGCTTTTGAGTGGTGGTATAGTACCCTTTATTTACTATGACGGTGTTCAGCAGCGAGGCTAAGCTGAGCTCCAGTTGAATACTTGGTTTTTTGTCGGAACCGACCAGGATCTCCCGTATGTCATAGCCCGCCCTTGAAACCATGAGCGTCTGGCCTTCCTCCGCCTGAATGCCAAACATGCCTTTGGAATCTGTAACTGTACTTTTGGATGTTTCTTTCACCGTTATGCTCGCGCCGGACAGAGGTTTGTCATTTTCGTCTACTACCCGCCCCTGGATGTCATTTGTTGGGGCAAACCCGGCGGCATGTAGCTGCACACAGGTCGCGACAAGTAAGATTAGGACCACTTGCGTGATCCGCATAAGTTTTCCCGCCCTAGTTAACATGAATGCCTTTATTTAATCCGAGTGAGCCGTAATAGGAGTGATGAAGTCCGCAAGAAGAAGAGGAAGAGGGTTTCTTTACAACTAACGTATAATAGATTGGAAATATTACAATTATGAGCTTATATTATTAAATTCGCCCCATGGAAACCACCCCCGGCCAAAAGAACATCCTCGGCCTTCAGCTCCCCACCGACCCTCGCTGGGTCGACCTCGCCGCCATCTCGCTGGAAGACATCCTCACCGACCACGCCTGGTGCGAGCAAAAAGCCGCCACCAGCTGCATCTCCCTCATCAGCCGCTACTCCGCCAAACAACAGTTAGTCCAGGATTTATCCCCCATCGTGACCGAAGAGTGGGGCCACTTCCGCCTGGTGCTGGCCGAATTGGAAAAACGGGGTTTGAAGCTCGGCCGCCAGCGCAAGGACCAATACGTCAATAAGCTCATGGAATTTGAACGGAAGTCCGGCAACGAAGACGAACGCTTCCTGGACAAGCTCCTCATCTTCGCCCTCATAGAAGCCCGCAGCTGCGAACGCTTCAAACGGCTCAGCGAAGGGCTCGAAGACCCCTACCTCCGGCAGTTCTACCGCCGCTTCATGGAAAGCGAAGCCGGACACTATCATCTCTTCATCGAATTGGCCGAAACCTATTTCGACAAGGACATCGTACGCCAACGCTGGACAGAATGGCTGGACTACGAAGCCACGGTGATGACTGACCTCGAAGTCCGCGGCGACCGCATCCATTGATTGCCGGCCCTGTCCCCTCAACCCAAATG